>CALIWP010000262.1 GCA_938046705.1 uncultured Campylobacter sp.
ATTCTTTTGGCTTTAAGACGGTTTTTTTGCCGGCTGCGGCGTCTATAAACGCACCGTAAATGCCGCAGTTTACGTAAAATCTAGTTTCAAATGCAGTATTGCCGCTACTTTTTTGTAAATTTACGACAAATATAAATTTGGGGGTATTTTTGTAGAAATTTAGCCCGCTTTTGGTAAAGCCACTATCTTTAAATAGCGGCTTTACTTGGGCTATGAGCTCGTCAAATTTTGCTTTCATCAAATTTGACGGTTACTATTATTTGTTTGCGCGTTCGATGTACTCACCGCGGACGGTATCTACACGGATAACCTCGCCTTCAAGCACGTGAAAAGGTATCTGCACGACTGCACCGCTCTCAAGCGTAGCAGGCTTTTTACCGCCCTGGGTGTCGCCTTTGAAATTCGGCGGAGTTTCGACGATCTTTAGCTCGACGACTTGCGGCACTTCTACGCCGATGGCCTTGCCGTTGTGAAACAAAATCTCAACCATCATGCCGTCGATCATCCATTTTTTAACATCGCCCACATCCTCGTCGCTGATAGCTACTTGCTCGTAAGTCGCAGTGTCCATAAACTGGCAGAACTCGCCGTCGTCGTAAAGATACTGCATCTCTTTTTCTTCCAAATTCGGCTGATCGCATTTGTCGCCCGCATGGAACGTCTTTTCAAGCACTTTACCGTCGATGAAAGATTTGATTTTCGCGCGAACGAAAGCTGCGCCCTTGCCCGGTTTTACGTGCTGATATTCGACGACTTTATAGGGAACGCCGTCTAGCTCGATCTTTAGTCCTTTTTTTAGGTCGCCCATAGAATAGGTTGCCATTTTCTCTCCTTGTAGTTTTGAAGGGTAATTATATCAAAAAAAATTTTAGTTTAGTTTAAGAAGTGGCGAGAGGGCAAATTTAACCGCGCTCGCCAAAGTAAAACTCAAATTTAAGGCTTAAATTTAAACTCGCCTTTTTCCTTGCTTTGTTCAGACTGCGAGTGGATTTCCCTTTTCATCTGTTCACTTACGCTAGGATCGTCTTTTTGTATCTTTTGAAATTTCTTTTTTTCGGTCAAAATTTTCTCAAAATTTTTCGTACTTTGTTTTTGTGCTTCACTCTCACAGCCAGTAAGCAAAAATAAAATCGGAATTAAAAGTAAAAATTTCATACTCAAACCCTCCTTAAATTTAAGCCCCGATTCGGGCTTAAATTTAGACAACTGCGTACTTTGCCCATACGCAAACGTCAAGATCGTTTAGCTTAGCCAGCGTCTCTTTGGTTATTTTTTCATCCACAAGCACGACCGCAAGCGCCATACCGTGATCGTCGCGTCCTAGGCGGAAGTCGGCGATATTGATCTTCTCTTCGGCGAGGATAGATGAAATTTTAGCGATAACGCCCGGAACGTCGTTGTTTTTAAAGATAATCATCTTGCCTTTAGGCTTAAAGTCTGTTTTAAAGCCGTTTATCGTCACGATGCGTTGCTGATTTTCGCCAAACACCGTTCCGCCGATCGTTACGACATCATTTTCGGTCGTGATGCGAACAGTGATTTTATTTTTGAAAATACTATTGCCGCCGACGGTGCTTTCTGTCGTTATACCTTTTTCATCGCACAAAAATTTAGCGTTTACGTAGTTTATCGTATCGCCCAAGCTCTCTTTTAAAGCACCCACGATCGCAAATGTAAGCATGGAGTTCGCGTATTCGCTGATAGGACCGTGCGTCTCGATGCGGATAGCTTTGATCGCTTTTTTGTTGATCTGAGCGGCGAGGAAGGCCATCTTGCTCGTAAGCTCGATATAAGGCTCCACAAAAGGCGGTAGATCTTCCGTTTTTATCGGCAAATTTAGCGCGCTAGGATAGCTGATGCCGCGAGCCGCAGAGATAGCCTGTTCGGCTGCTGCGATAGCGATGTTGGCTTGAGACTCTAGCGTATTTGCGCCAAGGTGCG
The DNA here is from genome assembly GCA_938046705.1 of uncultured Campylobacter sp. Next base: position 1,942 of record CALIWP010000262.1, read on the forward strand.
GTGTGACGCTGACGTTATTTAACTCAAGTAGCGGATGATCCGTCGCCGGCTCCTTCTCAAATACGTCGATACCCGCAAACGCTATCTTGCCGTTTTTTAGGCCATTATACAGCGCCTCTTCGTTGTAAAGACCGCCGCGAGCGCAGTTTATGAGGCGCACGCCGTCCTTCATCTTTGCGATCTCCGCCTCGCCGATCATGTTTACGGTTTCTTTATTTTTCGGAGTGTGTATAGTGATAAAATCACACGCAAGGATATCGTCGAAATTTCGCGTATAAACGCCGCCCATATCGGTTACTTTCGACGGATCGATATACGGATCGTAAGCAACGATTTGCATACCGAAAGCCGCAGCCCTAACCGCTACGCGAGAGCCGATGTTGCCAAAGCCGATGACGCCTAGAGTCTTGTTAAAAAGCTCAACACCGTACCATTTCTCGCGTTTCCAAATTCGGTCGATTTTTAGATCGTTGTGAGCGTACGGAAACGAGCGAGCGGCAGCTAACATATGAGCCATCGTTAGCTCTACGGCGGCGATCGTGTTTGCCGTAGGGACGTTCATCGCGATTATGCCGCGTTTTGAGCAGCCGTCGATATCTACGTTATCAACGCCAACGCCCGCGCGCACGAGAGCTTTTAGATTTTTGGCCGCATTTAAAAACGCCTCGCCGACTTCGGTCGAGCTTCGCGTGATGGCCACGTCAGCCTCGCCTAAGATATCCAAAAGCTTATCTTTAGGCACGTTTACTGCGTCGATTACTTTTATATCCTCTTCGCGATTTAAAATTTCAAAGCCGACTTTATGTATTGCGTCGCACACTATTATCGTTTTCATAGCTTGATCTCCTTGAATGTTGAGCGTATATCGTACGCCTTAAGTTCGTTTATAACGCGGTCTAAAACGCCGTTATCTTGCGTGTTGATGTAAATTAAATTTTGTGAATTTTCTTTTACTACGCTAAAATCTACGGGTATGTTTTTTAATGTTTGAGTAAGGCAAAACATCGAATAGATATCGTTTTTATCGATTATTAGCTGATAGGCTGTTTTTATAACAGCTTTTGACTCGTCTTTAAATTCTACATATATCTCGTTGCTCGCCAAAGCATATTTTTTAGGAGCCAAATTTGCCATTTCACCGACCCAAGAAGTAGGGCCAGTAGTCAAATTTTGCTCCTTGTTATTTTGTGATACTTGTAGCTCCGCAGGCGCGGACTCTTTTAAATTTACGTCCGCGTACTTATACAGCAAAGCGCCACATACGCAGACGAAAATCAGCAAAAAAGCAATCGCGCCCCAGAACAAATATCGCTTCATTTACTTATGATAGCTGTTCTTTAATAATATCGCCCAAAGTAACCTTATCGTCGCTATTTATCTCGTTTAGCACCTCGCGCTCTTTTTGTCTTGCAAGGCGCCTTACGCTTAGGCGGATTCTATTTTTCTTCTCGTCAATAAAAGCTATCGCAGCTTCGATATTATCGTTTATGTTTAGGCTTTCAGCGCTTACGCTACCTAGGTCTTCTTTGCGGATGAGCGCATCGACATTATCGCCGAGCTCTACAAATACGCCGAAATCTTTAATATCGCGAATTTTACCAGTCACGATGTCGCCTACGTTAAATTTCTTTGCATAGGCTTGTACCGGGCTTTGTTTTAGATCCTTTTGACTAAGAGAAATTTTTTGCTCGTTAGAGTCGATTTTGATGATTTTTACCTCAACCTCGTCGCCCACTTTAAACAAATCTTTGCACTTGTCGTTTCTATCCCATGAAGCGTCCTCATTATGGAGCAAGCCCTCAACTGCGCCAATCCTAACAAATGCTCCAAAGTTAGTCACACTAGTAACTACGCCTTTAGTGACGTCCCCTTCTTTAAATTGGGCTTTAAATTCGTCAAACGGTTTTTTGAGTAGGTTTTTCAGACTCACTCTTAGGCGGCGATCTTTTGCGTCTATCTCGATAACCTCGACGTCAAGCTCCTCGCCTTCACTAATGTGATCTTTTGGATTTTTGATATTTTTATCCCATGAAATTTCAGAAATGTGCAAAAAGCCCTCTATGTCGTTGCCAAGATCCACAAATGCACCATAAGGCTCAATGTTGCTGACTGTTACTTTTATAGTGTCGCCCACATCTAGTCCATCTTTTATCTCATCCCAAGGATCGGGAGTCGCAGCCTTGATAGATAGAGAAAGGTGTTTTTTCTCGTTGTCGTATTTGATAACTTTTACTAAAACTTTATCACCTTCTTTGTAGATAGAGCCCGGATTTACCGGTCCTTTATAGCTTATCTCGCTGTAGTGCACGAGTCCATCCACTCCACCTACGTCTACAAACATACCGTAAGTAGTGATTTTCTTAACCACACCCTCTATCACGTCCGTATTTTCAGCGACTGCAGATATCGCTTCTCTTTTTTTCTTTCTATCTTCGTCAAGTAGTTTTTTTCTTGATACGATAATGCTTTGCTCGTCTTTGTCTATTTTTATGACTTTTACTTTAAACGACTTTCCTACTACCGCGTTTGCGTCTTTAAAGCCGCCTTGCGAGCGAGGCAAGAAAAACTCAATGCCGTCGCTGTTTTGAGCAACGAAACCGCCTCTATTTTTACCGATTATTTTTACGTCAAATACGTCTTGATTTTCTTCGTTGTATGAGTCTATATAGGCTTTTACTTTTTCTTTTCTAAGCGCTTTTTTGTGAGAAACGATAGGTTTACCGCCTCTTGAGCCGGTTATTACGACCTTTATAGTATCGCCCGTTTTAAATTTAAGCTCTCCGTTTTCGTCTTGGATCTCGGAAATATTTAAAATTCCCTCTGATTTTTTACCGACATTTACAAAAACCTCGTCGCCCTTAATATCGACGATTATTCCGTCGCTATCTTCTTCGGTCTTTTTAAAAGACTCCTCTAACATCGCGGCAAAATCGTCGTCTTCGATACCGTCGTTTGCCTTACTAAGCTGAACTTTTTTGTTCACCGCAGCCATCTTGTTCCTTTTGTATATATTTTGCTTTTAACACAATTTGACTCAATTTTACTTAATATTAACTTATTTGTAGATTAACTTGCGAAATTTCAGGGCTAAATTTGAAATTTTGTTTAAAAAGGTAATGAGTACTTATTAAATTTGAAAGCTCTCCAGCTTATCAATCACTTTTTGGATAATCCAATCAGGCGTAGAGGCCCCGGCGCTCACTCCGCAGAGGTTTTTCCCCTCAAACCATGCGCGCTCGAGCTCTAGTTCGTTTTCCACGAGATAGCTATCCTCGCAGGCGGTTTTTGAGATGAGATAAAGCTGCTTTGTATTTGAGCTGTTTTTACCGCCGACTACAACCATCACGTCGGCTCTAACGGCTAAGTTTTTAACAGCTTCTTGGTTTTCAAAAGTAGCATTACAAATCGTATTAAAAACACGTACCTCTTTTACGCGTAGCATCAAATAATTTACGATTTGCATAAATTTTTCTACTTTGCGCGTCGTTTGACTGATGACGGCTACTTTTTGCGCTAGTTTTACGTTCTCTAGCTCACTCTCTTCTAGCGCGACGAATACCTTACCGACGGCATATGATTTTACGCCCTTTATCTCAGGATGTTTTTCATCGCCGAATATCACGATATCGTAGCCCTCTTTGCTCATTTTTTCGCAAATTTGCTGCGGTTTGGTCACAAAAGGGCATGTGGCGTCAATCACCTTTATATCGCTTTTTTTTAGCTCGGTTAGGTCGCCTTTTGTGATGCCGTGCGTGCGGATGATCGCTTTTTTTTCGCCGTCGATTTCGTTTATGCCCTCAAGTGTTTTGACGTTAAAATTTTTATTTAGGCGGTTTATCTCGTCGTTGTTATGGATGATGGGTCCGATAGTTACGGCATCCTTGGCGTTTTCGGCGATTTTTATAGCGCGCTTGACGCCAAAGCAAAAGCCATAACTGCTAGCAAGCTCAATCTTCAACACTAGCTCCAAGTTGTCTTAAAATCCCGCTAAAATTTGGAAACGAAGTCGCTATAAATTCGCTCTTTTCTATAACCATTCCACATTTTAGCCCAAGCACCGCAAAGCTCATCGCGATACGGTGATCGCCGCTACTGCCGATGATAGCACAGTTTGCCTCGCCGCCTTTTACGCTAAAGCCGTCTTCAAATTCTTCAACCTCAAGCCCGCATTTTCGCAGCCCTTGCACCATGATCGCGATGCGGTCGCTCTCTTTAACGCGAAGCTCTTTTGCGTTTCTCACACTACTTGTACCCTGCGCGTTTGCAAATGCGATGGCAAGCGCAGGTACTTCGTCGATCAGCCACGAGATATTTTCGCTCACGTCCACAGCCTTTAGCGGCGCGTACTTTATCTCGATCTCGCCGATGCTTTCGTATGTGCCGGAAGTCTCTTTAAACGTTACTTGCGCGCCCATTTTGGCTAAAATTTTAAAGGCCTCGACGCGCGTTTTATTTAGCAGCATATTTTTTAGCACGATATGAGAATTTGGGATTATCGCTACGGCTACGGCAAAGAAAAACGCCGAGCTAGGGTCGTTTGGAACGCAAATTTCAAGCGGTTTTAGCGGCGCGCTCATCTGCTCAACCTTGACGCCGCGGGGTAAAATTTGCAAACTCGCCCCCATACCTTTTAGCATGCGTTCGGTGTGATCTCGGCTAAGCTCAGGCTCGCTAAGCTCGCAGCCCTTTGACTTTAGCCCCGCCAAAATCAGTGCCGATTTTACCTGCGCGGAGGCGATTTTACTATCAAATTTAAAATACTCCAGCTTCTTGCCTCGGATAGCCAAAGGTGCGTGATCTCCGCCGTTTGCGCCGTCTATCTTAGCTCCGACGCTAATCAGCGGTTTAGCCACGCGCGCCATCGGACGACGGTTTAAAAACTCATCCCCGCTTAGCACGAAAAAACCCTCGCTAGCGGCCAAAAATCCCATAAAAAGCCTCATTGCCGTGCCCGAGTTTCCGCACTCTAAAACAACGCTAGGCTCTTTTAAATTTGCGCTCGGAGTTATGATTAGCTCGCCCTCTTTTTCCTCAATATGCGCGCCGAGATTTTTTACGATTTTTAGCGTATTTAGCGTATCTTCGGCCTTTAGATAGTTTTTCACGCGGCTTGGCTTATCGCTTAAAAGCGAAAATATCGCGCATCTATGCGAGATAGATTTATCCGCCGCGATATTTTCCAGACTCGCGCTTATCGGCGTTCTTAATGCGTAAACTTTCATCTTAGTCCGATATTTAAATTTTGCTTTAAAGCGTCCAAAATTTTATCCATTATCGCCGCTACTTCCTCGTCTTCAAGCGTTTTTTGTATATCTTGGAAGTTAAATTTGACGCTCAGACTCACGTCGTCTCCGAGCTTGTCGTCTGAATATATATCAACCGGCGCAAATTCTTTTAGACACTCGATTTTTAGCGCGTTTATGCACTCTTTTATTGCTTCAAATTTCATGGTTTTAGGCACGATTAGACTTAGGTCTCTACTGATAGCCGGAAATTTCGAGTAGGTCTTTACGACCGCGCTATCAAATTTAAGCTTTTCAAACTCTATCTCGCAAAGATAGGTTCGCGGTAGGTCGCGCGCGGCCTCGACTCGTACGTCCACGCGGCCGATATAGCCCACGCAAACGCCGTTTTGGTAGATTTTAGCTTGTTCAAATTCGCTTAGATATTTTACGTCGTCGCAGGCTTTTAGCTCAAATTCGCCGATCGCGTTTCTAACGGCCGTAGCAAAGCCCAAAAAGTCGATATCGGCGGGCTTTGCTCCGTTTAGCAGGCTAGGTTCTTTTGCTAGTCCGCTAGCTACGAAGCCAAATCTCTCGCTTTGTTCTCCGTCCTCGCTAAATACGCTACCGAATTCAAAAATTTTGACCGATTTTCGCTGATTTTTTACGTTTCGCTCGGCCGATTTTAGCAAGTGATTTGCAAGCGTCGGCCTTAGCGTGTTTAACTCGCTATTTATCGGGTTGGCTATCTCGGCCTTGCAAGGCGCAAAACCGAGCGCCGCTAGCTCGCTCGCGTCGTCAAATACATAATGCACGCTCTCGAAAAATCCGGCCGCAGCGGCTTTTTTACGCAAATTTAGCGCATTTTTGTAGTCGGTAAAGGTATCGTTTATGCGATTAGCTTCGCTGAAATTTAGCGGCTTTGAGACGATATTGTCGATACCGACCATTCGCACGATCTCCTCGCACACGTCCTGCGCATTTACGATATCGTGGCGAAATAACGGAACTTTGGCATTCGCGCCCTCTTTTTCGGCGTTAAAAGTTAGGCTAAATCCAAGCTTTTTAAGTATCCTCACGACATCGTTTTGCGCGACTTCTTGACCGATCATTTTTTGCATTTCGCTCATCGTAAAGCTCACGACCTTCGGTTCGCGCGTCATTACGCTTTGCTGAGAGCCCGCATAAAGCGCGACCGATTTTAGCGCGGCTAACTGCCTAAATAAAAAATCGGCGCCAAAGCCGACGCTTGGCTCGCTGCCTCTTAATGAGCGATAAGCCTGCGATTGGCGCGGCATTTGCTTGTCTTCGTAAACCGTAGTCGCGATCACTTGCGGATCGGTGTAGCTAGCCTCCACTATGATTAGTTTGCTGTTTTCGTCAAGTCTAGCCGCATCGGTCTGATGTATGCCGCCCACGCCCAAAAGCTCGCCGCCGGCTAAAATTTCAGTCGCCAAATTTGCACCCTTTTGCAGGTCAAAAACAGCGCGCTCGTCGTCCTTTTTAAGCTTGGCGTAGTCATACGCGCTAAAAAGCACGCCTGTTGAATGCGTAGCGTAGTCTAGCAGGCGCTCGATGCGGTTTTGCTTATCGCACTCGATCAGCGCCAAACGGATCTTCATCAGCAAATTTTCGTCGAAATACTCTTTTATTTCAAAAGCGCGGTACTGAAAGCTGCTTTGTAAATTTTCTTCGGCGTGGATAGCTAAGATACGCCCGATACCGAGCAAATTTTCGCCCTCTTCGTATCTGGCGGCGTCTTTTAGCGGCAGATCAAGCGCGGCCGATAGATCCCTCGCTACGCCGTAGACGCTTAGGCAGTCGCCGCGGTTTGGCGTTAGCTCGATCTCGATGATATCGTCGTTTAGTAGCGGATATTCGCAAATTTCTTTACCTAGTTTTAGCCCGCCAATACTTTCATCCAGCGGCATTATGCCGTCGTTTGTTTTTACGAGGCCTAGCTCGACGGATGAGCAGATCATGCCGTTTGACTCGACGCCGCGTAGTTTTGCCTTTTTTATCTCTAGGCCGCTTGGCATAACCGCGCCTGATAGCGCCACCGGCACGAACTGTCCGGCCTCGACGTTTTTCGCGCCGCAGACGATTTGTAGCGTCTCGCCGCCTACGTCCACCTGGCAAACGCTTAGTTTCTCGGCGTTTTCGTGTTTTATCTTGCTTTTTACGTAGCCTACGACGATGTTTTTAGGTACCCTGATCTCTTTAAAGCTATCAACCTCAAGTCCGATCGAATTTAACGTCTTTAGCAGCGTTTCGCTCGTTACGCCCGAGATATCCAGCCATTCGTTTAGCCAATTTCTTGAAATTATCATTTAAACTGCTCCAATAATCTTAAATCTCCCTCAAAAAGCGAGCGCAAATCAGGAATTTGATGAAGCAGCATCGCAAATCTCTCGACTCCAAGCCCAAATGCGTATCCGCTCACGTTTTTGTAGCCGACTGCTTTAAAGACGTTTGGATCGACCACGCCGCATCCTAGCACCTCTAGCCAGCCAGTTTGCTTGCACACGCGGCATCCGTCGCCGTGACAGAAAATACAGCTGATATCGACCTCCGCGCTAGGCTCCGTAAACGGGAAAAAGCTAGGGCGAAAGCGCACTTTAACGTCGCCGAACATGTATTTTAAGAAATTTTCAAGCATTGATTTTAAATTTGCAAAGCTCACCGCACCGCCCTCTTCGACTACGAGGCCTTCTACCTGGTGAAACATCGGCGTGTGAGTTAGATCCATATCTCGGCGAAACACGGTTCCCGGAGCTATCATGCGAATCGGCGGCTTTTTACTCATCATCGTGCGCACCTGCACGGGGCTAGTGTGCGTGCGAAGGAGTCTAAAATCCTTAAAATAAAACGTATCTTGCATATCGCGCGCAGGGTGATATTTAGGCAAATTTAGCGCCTCAAAGTTGTGGAAATCATCCTCTATGAGCGGTCCCGTCTCGAGCGAGAAATTTTGCATCATAAAGTACTCGATGATCTTATCCATCGTAGCCATCACGGGGTGCAGTGCGCCGGCACCCGAAGGCTCGTTAAATAGCGTGATATCGATAGCTTCGGCCTTCATTTTGGCTTTTATCTCGCCGCTTTCAAGCTCGGTTTTTTTAGCCGCCAAAAGCGTTTCAAATTCGTCTCTTAGCTTGTTTAAATTTGCCGCAAATTCCTTCTTGGCCGCTTCGTCCATATCCTTAAGCTTAGCAAACTCCGACGTGATCGCGCCCTTTTTGCCCAGTAGCGCGACGCGAATCTTGTCTAAATCCGCCAAATTCCCGCATTTTGCGATACTTTCTCTATACTCTTGCAAGTTTTTACCTTTAGTGATTTTTAGGTTTGATTGTAGTCAAAATTTAATAAAATCTGCCTAAAAGGCGGAAAATTTTAACTTTTACTTGTTATAATTAAGCCAAATTTTAACCAGGAGAAAATCATGACGATATTCGAAAAAATCGTAGCGGGCGAAATACCTTGCAACAAAGTACTAGAAAACGACAAATTCCTAGCCTTTAACGACATAAATCCAAAGGCTCCGATTCATATTTTGATCATCCCGAAAAAACACTTTGAAAATTTCCAGGAGATGGACGGGGCGCTGATGGGCGAGATGACGAAATTTATCCAAGAGGTCGCGGTGCTGATGGGCGTGGATAAGAGCGGATACCGCCTAGTCACAAACTGCGGCGAAAACGGCGGCCAAGAGGTCATGCATCTGCACTTTCATCTGCTAGCGGGAGCAAAGCTTGGCTGGGTAGATACCTCAACCGATCCGCAAAGTACGTTTTAAATTTTAAATTTACGCTCAAATTTCGAGCGTAATTTTGACTTAGCGAGCCGGCCGCAAACATGGCAAGCTCGCTAAATCTCCAAAAAGACTGCCGCTTTTGTTAAGCCGAGCGGTCAAATTTGATTTTTTAAATTTATCCTTTTAGCCACCCGTTTAAAATTTCAATCTGCACCGCCACGCTCTCATTTGCCGCGCCTCCTTGCGACTTACGCGCCTGCTTAGAAGCGTTTAGATCAAGAAATTTAACCGCGCCCGCGTCCAAGCTCTCATCC
>CALIWP010000263.1 GCA_938046705.1 uncultured Campylobacter sp.
AACCAAAAAGGAGCGATATGAGGCACTTTCTTACGTTAAACGATTTTAGTAAAGACGAGATAATCGAAATTTTAAATTTAGCGTTTGAGATTAAAAAAGAAGCCAAAGCGCGAAATTTCAAGCCATATTTGAAAGATCAAAAACTAGCGATGATATTTGAAAAAAGCTCGACCAGGACGCGCGTTAGCTTCGACGTAGGGATGAACGAGCTAGGCGGACACGCGCTGTTTTTAAGCAGCCGCGACATTCAACTCGGGCGAGGTGAGCCGATCAAAGACACCGCGCGCGTGATTTCGCGAATGTGCGATCTAATCATGGCGCGCGTAAATCGCCACGAGACGCTAATAGAGCTCGCGGAATTTAGCCGCGTGCCGGTGATAAACGGCCTTAGCGATAAATTTCACCCCGCGCAGCTGATGGCCGATCTCATGACGGCGGTCGAATGCGGACTAAAAATAGACGAGATAAAAGCGGCATTCGTGGGTGACGGCAACAACATGGCTCACTCGTGGCTGATGCTGGCTAGCAAGCTAGGCTTTGAGCTAAGGATCGCTACGCCAAAGGGCTACGAGCCGGACGCGGATATAGTAAATTTAGCGATGAAAAACGCTCAAATTTCGGGAGCCAAAATTTATCTAACTCAGGACGTAAAAGAAGCCGTCTCGGGCGCTAACGTCGTCACTACCGATACTTGGGTTTCGATGGGGCAAGAAGCAGAAAAAGAAAAACGCCTAAAAGACTTCGCGGGCTTTTGCGTGGATGAAAATTTGATGAGTTTAGCTGCGCCCCGAGCGATATTTTTACACTGCTTGCCGGCCTACCGCGGATACGAGGTGAGCGAAGGCGTGTTTGAGGCGCATGCGGATGAGATTTTTGCCGAGGCTGAAAACCGCTTGCACGCGCAAAAAGGCGTGATGGTTTGGCTCGATAGGCATCGAAACGGGTAAGTTAAGGAAGTAAATGAAAGAAAAAAATCTACAAAAAACATACGAAAAAATCGACGAAATTTCGGGCGAGCTCGGGATAAAAGAGGGCGAAAAAACGATATTTGAGATCGTGCCGACAAGCGATCCTAATCAAATGAGCCTTAGCCTAAAAAGCGGCTCGTGGGACGGCGTGGAGCCTTGGTTTGGCATTGACGAAAATCAAAATTTACACACGATGGTTTCGTTAAAATCGCTCTCGCAGCTCATCGAAGCCTACCGCAACGTACAAAAGGAAAATTTCGAGCTAAGGCTTGAAAAGACGATCTGGCAAAACGTGCCGATAGATTTCGCCGACGTTTGGGTCGTGGCGATGGACGAGATACGCAAGATCGCCGCAAAAAATAAAAACAAAAAAAGCATCGACGTAAATTTGGAAAAACTGGTAAAGGGTATCAAAAAGCAGTATCCAAATTTGTTCGTCGATATGCAGAATTTAATGAAAAATGCAAGGAATAAAACGCTATGATAGATTTTGACGCTTACGTGAAGTATTCGCGCCCGGGACCGCGCTACACGAGCTATCCGACCGCGCCCGAGTTTAGCGATAAATTTAGCTACGAAGACTACCTGCGGGAGCTAAAAAACCGCGACGCCTCGCGCCCGCTTTCGCTTTATTTGCACCTGCCGTTTTGCCGCAGCGCCTGTTATTTTTGCGGTTGTAACGTGATCTATACGAGCAAAGAGGACCGCAAAACGCGCTATATGCAGTATCTGCAAAAAGAGCTCGATCTGCTAGCGGCAAATCTCGACACGAGCGCGCCCGTGCTGCAAATGCACTTTGGCGGCGGCACTCCGACCTTTTACGGCGCGGATCAGTTAGATGAAATCATCAAAATGATAAAGGTTAAATTTAAAAACTTCTCGCCCGAGGCTGAAATCAGCTGCGAAATCGACCCGAGATTTTTGACCCGCGAGCAGCTTGACGTACTCGTCTCCCACGGCTTTAATCGCATCAGCTACGGCGTGCAGGACTTTGACGAGCGCGTGCAAAAAGAGATCCACCGCATCCAGCCCTACGAAATCACCAAAAACGCCGTGGATATGGCGCGCGCCAAGGGCATAAACTCGATAAATATGGACCTGATCTACGGCCTGCCGTATCAGACGCTAGAGAGTTTTAAAGCGACGCTGGATAAGGCTTTGACGCTATCTCCGGACCGCCTGGCGGTGTTTAACTACGCGCACGTGCCGTGGATAAAAAAATCTATGCGTAAATTTGACGAAGCGACGCTGCCTAGCCCTAAAACCAAGCTTGAAATTTTAAAATACACGGCCGAGTTTTTTATCAAAAACGGCTACAAAATGATCGGCATGGATCACTTTGCAAAGCCGGTCGACGAGCTTTTCGGCGCGCTTGCTAACGGCACGCTTCATCGCAACTTCCAAGGCTACACGACCAAGGGCGGAGCCGATCTCATCGGCATCGGACTAACTAGTATCGGCGAGGGGCAAAGATACTACGCGCAAAATTTCAAAGACATGGACGAATACGAAAAAGCCCTAGATAGCGGCGTTTTGCCGTATTGCAAAGGCATCTATCTAAACGAAGACGATCTAATCAGAAAAGCCGTGATAATGAGCCTGATGAGCAACTTTGCGCTTGATATCAAGGCGGTCGAGGCTAAATTTGACATCAAATTTTTCGAGTATTTTAAGGATGATTTGGTCGAGCTTGAAAATTTGAGCGAATTCGTAACCGTAACTCCTGAAAAAATCAGCGTAAACGAGACAGGCACGCTGATCATCCGAAATATCGCGATGTGTTTTGACGCGTATTTGAAAAAAATACCAGAAAATTTACGCCGATTTTCAAAAACGGTTTGATGGGCGGACATGTTTAAATTTAGCGAAATTTCAGATAAATGCGTAAAATGCGGCAAATGCATCCAAGTCTGCACGATCCACAAGATAAACTCCGACGAAACGACCTCTCCGCGCGGCTTTTTGGATCTCGTGGGAGCCTATGAGCGCGGCGAGCTAAAGCTTGATAAAAGTGCGAAAAATATCTTTGAGAGCTGTTTTTTATGCACCAGCTGCGTCGAGGTCTGTCCAAACTCCTTGCGCGTGGATACGGCGATAGAAAACGTCCGTCGCGACATCGCCGATAAGTTTGGTATCGCGTGGTACAAAAAAGCGTTTTTTTGGCTACTGCGTCACCGAGCGGTTATGGATGTTTGCGCGAGACTGGGTTACGTGTTTCAAAGCTGCGCGTTTAAGATCCGCGAAGGTGCGATGAGCCCGAGATTTAGCCTGCCGATGGTGAAAAAAGAACGTCTTTTGCCAACCGCTAGCAAAAAGAGCTTTTTAAACTCGCACGCCGAGTTTATCGATAACGGCGGTGATAAAACTATCGGCGTTTTTATCGGCTGTATGGGAAACTACGCATATACTGGTATCGGCGAGGCTCTCGTTAAGATAGCGCGCGAGCTTGGGTTAAATTTAAATTTGATGAAAAAGCAGGCCTGTTGCGGCGCGCCGGCGTATTTTACGGGGGATTTTGCGACGGTCGAGGTTTTGGCAAAGCGAAATATCGAGTATTTTGAAAAAATGCTTGGCGAGCTAGACGCCATCATCGTGCCGGAGGCTACTTGTTCGGCGATGATAAAGATCGACTACGAACATTTTTTTCATAGCGACGAGCATTGGCGAGAGCGCGCAAAAGCGGTGAGCAAGAAGATATTTTTAGCGACGGAGTATTTTGAGAAATTCACGAATTTGGCTGAAATTTTGGCTAAAAAAGGCAAAAATTTGACCTCCGTGACCTACCACGACCCTTGTCACGCTAGAAAAATGCAAGGCGTTTTTAAAGAGCCTCGCAAGCTGCTCGCTCAAAACTATGAAATGACCGAAATGGAAGATCCAAACGAGTGCTGCGGTTTTGGCGGCGTGACGATGCAATCTGAAAAATATCACTTAAGCCGCGCGGCCGGACAAAGAAAATCCGAGATGATAAAAAACTCGGGCGCAAAAATCGTAAGCGCGGAGTGTAGCGCCTGTAAAATGCAGATTTCAAATGCACTACATATCGGCGGCTCAGACGTGAAGTGCGAGAATCCGATAGAACTAATCGCAAAAGCGCTCGGCTAAAGCTCGGTGCTTAGTTTATATTTTTTATAGTATAATGACGAGACGGTCGTCGGGCGCCGCCAAATTTTGATAAATAATATAAGGAAATTCGTGAAAAAAGCGATAGTCGTCGTTTTGATGTTTTTTAGCGCACTGTTTGCAAACGACGAATATCATATTTTTGTGAGCGCTTTTGGCGACGACGTAAGTGAAAAGGCAATAGAAAGCGTGCGAGTGGCCGTCGAAAAAAAAGTAGGTGACCTTGAGGGCGTCGAAAAAGTCGTTAGCGGTAAATTTGGTAGATACCGTGCCATCGCGATAAAAACACAGCCTCTAAGTGGAGAAAAAATTAAAATTTTAATTAATAAAATAAAATCCGCAGGATACAAAGAGGCATATGCCGGGATGGTAAAAAGCGAAAATAACGACGATAAAGGCGCCCTTGATTCTAAAACCACTGCAGAAAAAAAAAAA
>CALIWP010000264.1 GCA_938046705.1 uncultured Campylobacter sp.
TCCACGATAGTGATAAATTCCGTCGGTAAAAACGGCTTTGGCAGTATCCTGTCGGCATATTCAAAGGTCGGAGAATTTTTAGAGGAAAGGTATAAAATTTTATTTGCGAATTCTTTTAGGTTCATCTCTTTTACGTCGATATCGCTATCCAAGATAAGCAAGTCAAAAACGCCGCCAAGCTCGCTGGCGTCGCCGATCTCGACGTATTCGTAACCCATTTTGCTAAGAGCCAGCGTCGCCAAGCGCGATACCGCGGGGTTGGCGTTTACAAGAACGATTTTCACGAATTCTCCTTTTTATACCTAAAAAACGTATTTTAAAACATTTTCCATTACTTCAAGCTTAGTTTTAGAAAAATAGCGACGGAAGATCGTTGATAACGCGAAGCACGAGCTGCCTAAAAAGCTCCATCATGCCCGCTAGTATAGCGATCAGCACGGCAAAGCCGATCGTGATCTTGATCGGGTAGCCAACTACTAGTAGGTTAAACTGCGGCATCGTCTTCATCAACATACCGAAAATCAAATCAGAAAGTAGCGAAAGTGCCAAAATCGGAAAGGAAATGATAAATCCAAAAGTAAATAAATTTATCATGGATTTTGAGGCGTACTGCACGATATCGGGACTCGGGTAAAAGCCGCCTAACGGAACGTGCGTAAGCGAATTTGAGATAAAAAGCAGGATAAGATGATGCCCGTCAAAGGCCAAAAAAGTCATAAGAGCGAGGAAATTTATGATATTTGAGATAACTGGCGAGCTAAGGCCGGTCTGTGGGTCCAGCACCGAAGCCATCGAAAAGCCCATGATCATCGATATCTGCTCGCCAGCTAACTGCAAACTGACAAAAACGATGTGAAGCAGCAGTCCTGCGCAAACTCCCAGCGCCGCCTCGCTCACGATCTCTACGGCTAGATAGTAAATCTCGCCACTTTTGATACTGGCAAGCGGAAACAAAAATAGCGTGAGCAAAAACGAAAACGCGGTCTTGACGCTCATAGGGATCTGCTCATGCCCGTAAAACGGGAAAAACAGCATCAGCCCGCCTATACGCGCAAACAGCAACATAAAAGTGATGACGCGCTCGGGCGCGAAAAACTCGACTAGCTCCACCTGTCTCTTTCGTTTTGAATTTAAATACCGTTATTTTAGGGTTAAATCCTTGAAAATTCGGTAAATTTGAAAGACAGATGAAAATGTGCGGAAATTTGGGCGTGATCAAGGGGCACAAAATACCGCTTTGTCTGCCAAATTTTATTCGTGCCATTGTTGCTTTTTAAATTTAAGAGGTTTAAATTTGTCGGTCGCTTTCAGCTTTTGTTTTGGGGTAAAT
>CALIWP010000265.1 GCA_938046705.1 uncultured Campylobacter sp.
GCGGATCTGCAAAGCTGCATCGTAAAAAGCGACGAAGGCTCCTGCGAGCGCGTCGCGCGCGGCCTGAAAAGCGGCTGTGAGCGAAAAGATCAGCTATCGTGCTTTTTCTACGCAGATGCGCTAGGGCGCGGCCTCGGCGTTGAAAAGGACGTCGTGGCATCGTTTGAGCTTTTTCGCGAGCAGTGCGATGCCGGCAGCAGCGAAGCTTGCTACGAGCTGTCGGTCAAATATCTCCAAGGAATCGGCACCCCTCAGAGCTTCGAGCTCTCGGGACAGGCGCTAGATAAGGCATGCAAAATGCACAACAAGCGCGCCTGCGCGGTGCTCGATCTACTGCCGAAAAATTAGCGCGGCAGAGGCGATAAAATTCCAAGCTTCGATCTCAGATAGAGCGCACGAGCCTTTGAAATTTTAGCGGGCTGTGCGAGTGCAATGCGCGATGAGGCGGTAAATCGAAGCATGCGAGCGGATAAACGAAACAAAGGAGCAAAGATGAAAGCTTTTTAACCGACGCGGATCAAAATATCAATAAAAATTTAAAGGATTAATGATGAGAAAATTTATTTTTGTGATGATGGCTTTGGCAGGTTTATTAAATTTTGCCTTTGCCTTTGAATTATCGGCGCAAAAAGAGCTTGAATATGGATTGGAGGCATCTTATTATCAAGACTTGGCAGGAGCGGCAAAGCACTTTGAGAGCGCTTGCAATAAAGGAAGTATCAATGGGTGCTCTTTCCTTGGTATCAGTTATTACAACGGCGAGGGTGTGAGGCAAGACTACAAAAAAGCGATAGAGATTTGGCAAATGACATGCGATAAAAAAGACGCTGTCGGCTGCGCTCAGCTTGGTCATGCATACAATAGCGGCAAAGCCGTGAAACAAGACTACAAAAAGGCGATGGAGCTTTATCAAAAGGCCTGCGATCTAGGGGGCGCTGACGCTTGCTACGATGTCGCTTCTTTATATCTTGAGGCAAAAGGCGTGGAGCAAAATTTCAAAACAGCCAAAGAGTATTTTGGCAAAGCATGCGATCTGGGCGATCAGTTTGGCTGCGACGACTACAAAAAGCTAAATGAAGCCGGATATTAAAATTTAAACGGAGCGAAAGTGGCAAAAAATAAATTTAACGACGTGGATTTTCACAACCTTTACGACCTGGATATGAAGCGCGCGATCCTCGCATCCATCATCTATAGCGCGGACAATCTAAGCGAGATTTTCGATATCCTAAGCCCGTTTGACTTTTACCTGCGCGCTCACGGCGACGTTTACGACGCGATGGTAAAGTGCCTCAATGAAAATTTGCCCGTAGAAACGGGATTTTTAAAAACCAAGCTTGGGAGCAAATTTGACAAGAACGTGATGAGCGAGATCATCGGCACGAACTCGATCCTGGATGTGAAAAAATACGCTAACGAAATCAAAGAAAAATCTATCAAGCGAAGCCTGGTAAAAATCGCGCACCAGATACCTAGCAAAGTGAGCGAGGATAAGCCTAGCCGCGATATGGTGGACGAGCTGAGTCAGAGTTTTTATTCGCTAGTGGACGGACAGAGCGCGGGCGCTATCAAGGACGCTGCCGTCATCATCGCAGACGTCATCGCGCACCTAGAAAAGCAAAAACTGCTCGAAGATAAGGATATCGTGGGTATCGACACGGGATTTCGCCAGCTAAACGAGATGACGAAGGGCTTTAAACACGGCGATCTCATCATCATCGCGGCGCGCCCGGGCATGGGAAAAACGACGATTTGTCTAAATTTGATGAACCACGTGCTGATGCGCGGCGGCGGAGTCGTATTTTTCTCTCTTGAGATGCCTGCCGAGCAGATCATGCTGCGTATGCTAAGCGCTAAAACCTCGATCCCGCTGCAAAACATAATGACGGCCAAAATGGACGACGAGGAGTGGTCGCGCCTAAGCGACGCGTGCGACGATATGTCTAGTCGCAAGCTTTTTGTCTACGACAGCGGCTACGTAAACATCCACCAGATCCGCACGCAAATGCGCAAGCTCAAGTCCTCGCACCCCGAGATCACGCTGTGCGTCATCGACTACATCGGCCTCATGATGGCGACGTCAAATTTCTCCGATCGCCACCTACAGATCGCCGAAATCTCGCGTGGACTGAAGTTACTAGCACGCGAACTAAACATGCCTATCATCGCGCTTAGCCAGCTAAACCGCAGCCTAGAGTCTCGCGCAAACAAACGCCCGATGCTAAGCGACCTGCGCGAATCAGGCGCCATCGAGCAGGACGCTGATATGATACTTTTTGTCTACCGCGACGAGGTTTACCGCGAGCAGGAGGAGAAGGAAGCTGAGAAAAAGGCACACGCCGAGGGCAAGGAGTACGTGCGTAAATTTGTCCCAAACAAGATCGAAGAGGATGCCGAAATCATCGTGGGCAAGAACCGAAACGGCCCGGTCGGCACGGTGGAAGTGATATTTCAGAAGGAATTTACGCGCTTTGTCGATAAGAGCTTTGGCGCCGCGCACGTGGCGGAGTTTAATCCAAACGCCTAAAAATGCGAAGCTTAAAGCCAAAATTTGCAAAAGCCTCAACGTAAATCTATCTTTGAAAACGCGCGCGAGGTTTATATATTTTGCCTTGCGTGCGCGCTCGTTTTTGCGCTAAATTTGGGCTTTAGCTACTATAAATTTAGCGAATTTAAAGCCCAAAACGGCGTCATCTTACAAGCTAAAATTTTACAAAACTACGAAAAAACGAACGAAAAAGGCAAAGTTTACCGCGTTTTAAAGCTTAAAACGAATGATTTTAGCTTTTATACGACGACGCTGGCGGATTTTGATGCGGGAGCGAACGAGCAAATTTTAATCGGCGCCGAAAACAAAAACGTCAAATTTAAAGAGTATCTAAGCGGCTCGTTTTATATGCCTAGTTACGGCATCACAGAGCTTCGATACGCCGCGAGTGAGGAGCGAATTTACGATAAAATTTTTGAGTTTATCGCCGAGCAACACGAAAGCGAAAAAATGACCGAGCTTTTTACCGCGCTGTTTCTGGCTGCACCCATTGGCAAGGAGCTGCGGCAAGACGTAAATTTCTACGGCGTAGCGCACCTGATCGCGATTTCCGGTTATCATTTGGGACTGATTTTTGGTTTTTTGTATTTTATCATGCGTCCGATTTACCGCTATTTTCAGGCGCGATATTTTCCGTATCGAAACGCCAAATTTGACCTTAGCGCGGCGATCTTTGCGATTTTGTTTTGCTATCTTGCGCTGATTGGCTTCGTGCCGTCCTTTTTGCGAGCGTTTTTGATGAGCTTGCTGGCTCTGTTTTTACTCGCTAGAAACGTGCGCGTCGTGAGCTTTGAGCTGCTTTTTACGGTAATTTGCGCCGCTGTAGCGCTGATGCCGAGTCTGCTTTTTAGCGTCGGATTTTATTTTTCGTGTTTGGGAGTGTTTTATATTTATCTATATTTGCAGCACTTTGGTGAGAGATTTTCAAATTTGACGCACGCTATCTTGCT
>CALIWP010000266.1 GCA_938046705.1 uncultured Campylobacter sp.
ATAAAAGATGAGATATCGCAACTGCTGCGCATAATCGACGAACTAAATTTGAGCCTTGATGTTTATAAATAAAAATCATAGTGGGAAATATGTAGTCATTAAAAAATCTCGGCTATAAAATTTCTATAATGTCTTAAAATTTTATAGCCGTATAAAAGAGCTCGGCGCTTTGCCGCTAGCGGTTAAAAAGTATTTTCTCTTTTTTCTAGCACGAGATGCAGTATATAAGTCACCGCAAACGCGACTGCGCTAGGCACGATCCAGCCCAGCATCGAGTCGTAAAACGGCAGCTTTTTGACGAGATCGGTCACTAGCGGTACGGAGACGCCCGCGATATCAAGGCCGTTTATCGTGCCGACGACCACGCAGACGTAGACGCAGGTGCGGTAGACGAGCTTGCTCGAGTCAATCAGCGGGTTGATGAGCGAAAGGATGATGAGCATGATGGCGATCGGATAGATGGCGATGAGCACCGGTATGGAGCCCTTGATGATGGTCGTGAGGCCAAAATTCGCCACGCCAAAGCCGATCAAACACCACGCCGCGACCCAAATTTTGTATTTGACTCGTCCGCCCGTTAGCTCCTCGAAGTATTCGCTAGCAGAGCTGATGAGTCCAAGCGTCGTCGTGATACAAGCTAGGAAAAACGCCGAACCCAGCACCAAAACGCCCGCCTTGCCGAAATAATGACCGCTGATGCGAGATAGCAGCTCGGCTCCGTTTATCTCCGGCGCGTCTTTAAACAGCTCCGCCGATGTCGCACCCAAGTAGCCCAGCATCAAGTAAATCGCCATCAAAATCACGCCCGCCGTCATGCCTGCCTTTATCGTCGATGAAACCAGGTGGCGCTCGTCTTTTACACCCACAGTTCTGATAGCGTTTATCACAATGATACCAAATGCCAGCGACGCTAGCGCATCCATCGTCTGATAGCCCTCTACAAAGCCCTTAGCTGCGGCGCGCTGCGCATAGTCTCCGCTAGGAGCGACGAACTCGCCGATCGGAAACAAAAATCCCGCTCCAAAAAGTAACAAAATAAGCGCCAAAAGCAGCGGAGTTAGGTATTTGCCGAGTAGATCGACTAGCTTTGACGGGTTCATACAGACGTAATAATTTAACGCAAAATACGCCGCCGAGTAGAAAAATAGCCAAATTTGTAAATTGTCAGCCGCGATAAACGGCTTAACAGCGATATCAAAAGGCATATTCGCCGCGCGAGGTATCGCAAAAAGCGGCCCGATCGTGAGGTATAAAAGCGCTGTAAAGAGCACCGCAAATACCGGGTCTATGCGGCGCACTAGACTTTGAAGCCCTTTTGCTCTGGCTATCGCTGCGACGCCAAGCACCGGCAAAAGCACGGCCGTGGCGCAAAAAAACATGATCGCGACGTAAAAATTCTGCCCAGCCTCTCGCCCCAAATTTGGCGGAAAGATGAAGTTCCCCGCGCCGAAAAACATGGCAAAAAGCGTGAGCGAGATGACTAAAAACTGATTTTTGCTAAGCTTTTGTTTCATTTTCGCTCCATTTTAGTTTTAAATTTGACAAATTGTATTTAGATAAAGTTGAATTTTCGTTGATTTGAGTTAAATTTGCTCATTTTTCGCGCGCGCGTGTTTCGATTTGAAATTTAGCCGCGTAGCCGGAGTAAAATTTAAACATTTTAAAGTATAATCGCGCAAAGGAAAAAAATGGCGAAAACTAAAACCGTATTTGAGTGTCAAGCCTGCGGTAATCAGCAGAGTAAATGGGTCGGCAAATGCCCTCAGTGCGGGGCTTGGGATAGCTTTTTAGAGCTTAACGCGCAGCAGATCGAAACGCTAAAAGAGATATCAAAAAGCACCGCAAAACCTAGCCTCGCAAAGCAAATCAGCGAGGTCGAGATCGAAAAAATCACGCGCATCAGCACGCAAAATAGCGAACTAGACTTAGTCCTTGGCGGCGGCGTCGTGGAGGGCTCGCTGGTGCTGATCGGTGGAAGTCCCGGCATCGGCAAGAGCACCTTGCTACTAAAAATCGCGTCAAATTTCGCCGCCCAAAGCAAAAAAACGCTCTACGTGAGCGGCGAAGAGAGCGCGAGCCAGATCAAAATGCGCGCCCAGCGCCTAGACGCGGTCAAAGACGGGCTGTTTTTACTCACGGAAATTTTACTCGAAAACATCCTAGCCGAAGTGCGCAAAAACGAGTATAAAATCCTCGTCATCGACTCCATACAGACCCTTTATAGCGAAAAAATCGCCTCCGCACCGGGCTCCGTATCGCAGGTGCGCGAGATCACCTTCGAGCTCATGCGCCTAGCCAAAAACGAAAATATCTGCGTCTTTATCATCGGACATATCACGAAAGACGGCTCGATCGCGGGGCCTCGAATTTTGGAACATATGGTGGACGTAGTGCTATATTTTGAGGGGGACTCCAGCCGCGAGCTGCGTATGTTGCGAGGGTTTAAAAACCGCTTCGGCTCGACTAGCGAAGTGGGGATTTTCGAGATGAGCGAAAACGGACTCATCAGCGCCAATGACGTTGCGGGCAAATTTTTCACGCGAGGCAAGGCTACTAGCGGCTCGGCAATCACTATCACAATGGAGGGCTCTCGCGCGCTTAGCGTCGAGATCCAGGCGCTCGTGTGCGAGAGCGCGTATCCTAAGCGCAGCTCCACCGGCTTTGATAAAAACCGGCTGGATATGCTACTAGCGCTGCTTGAGCGCAAGCTCGAAATACCGCTGGGCCACTACGACGTCTTTATAAACGTGAGCGGCGGGGTCAAGATCAGCGAAACGGCGGCCGATCTGGCCGTGGTCGCGGCGATCATATCTAGCTTTAAAAATCGTCCGATCAGCAAGGAGAGCGTATTTATGGGCGAACTTAGCCTAAACGGCGAGATTCGCGAGATATTTAACCTCGATCAGCGCCTAAAAGAGGCCAAAACGCAGAAATTTAAAAACGCGATAGTGCCGTCTAAGCCGCTTGACGCACAGGGACTAAAATGCTTCGTCGCAGGCGACATCACGCAGGTTTTGGAGTGGATGTAAAATTTAGCCGCAAAAATCCGCACCGCAAAAACGCAAAAGGAAAAAATATGGAAAATCTAAAAGGAAGCTCTCAAGAACGTTAAAAACAGCGATGAGGCAAAAAGATATAGATACTTTTACGCTAGCTAAAATCGCTAGCGAAACCTACGCAAAAACTCACGCAGATAGCTGCTTAGACGTAAGGCAAGAAGTTTTTAAAGTCATCGACGAATACGCGCCAGAGGTAAATTTAGAAATTTTAGACCTCGTTTGTAAAATTTTAGGCGTTGGCGTTAAATTCGGCGAAAGTGGAGATTTTTAAATTCGTCGCGGCTTTAAATTGCTCCAAAATTTAAAGCCGATACAAAAGCCTAAAATGCTCAAATTTACGGTAAAATCAAAACCGAAATAAACGCAAAAGTGGCAAAACTTAAGATGTTTAAATTTTATGCATACTTTGGAAAAAAGTAGATACAAGCAACAAATTTTA
>CALIWP010000267.1 GCA_938046705.1 uncultured Campylobacter sp.
CGTTTTTATCGCTATTTTCGGTTATATCGCCGTCAAATTTGACGGTGCTCGCGTCCCTTTGCTGATTTTAACCGCCGTGGTTTTTGTAGTTGCGATCGCGGCGCACATGATACACGAAAATTTAAAGCTGGATAAAGATCTAAAAGAGGGCGATGCTCAAGATAAATAGCCGTAAACAGCTTGGCGGCTAGTTAAATTTGGTCGGTAAATTTGCCGATTGCTTATACTTGGCGTTCGGCGTTAAATTTTGATTTTTGCAAATTTGTTCGCGCGGTTTGGTTCGTATTTTTTTAAGCGGATTTGCCGATATGTTTGCCTTTTGCGTCAAATTCGGTAAATTTAACCGCGTCATCGTCGTTTGCAAATTCTACATCGTCTCGGCGTGTAAAAATTTAAAGCAAAGCAAAGATAAATGCTGACCCTGCTTGCGAACCTAGATTTACAAATTTATAGCGCATTAAGCTAATTTTTATATAATCGCACCGAATTTATACGAATTTGCCTTATTGTGGGGCTAGGGCGAGATTTGTAAATTTACAAACACTTTTACAAAAAATCACAAGCGATGAATCACGAGACGAATTTAAGCGTTGTGCAGAATTTTTGCGTCAAGGCTAGGCATGTAGCCTGACGCAGACCGAAAATTTCAAGCTCGTTTAAAAGCGCTCGTGAGGCGCGCTTGCCCTACAAAGGAAAGAGAAATGAAAATACTAATGGCCATGAGCGGCGGCGTCGACTCCACCATGAGCGCCAAAATGCTGCTAGAAGCGGGTCACGAGGTCGTGGGCTGCTATATGAAACTACACAAAAAGCCCGGATATCATGAAAAAAATATCGATAAAGTCGCCCGTGCGTGCGGGTATCTGGGCATCCCCTATCACGTGCTTGATTTACAAGAGCAGTTTGACAGATACGTCTATACGCCGTTTGTTAGCTCCTATAAAGAGGGCAAGACGCCAAATCCCTGCGCGCTTTGCAACCACTTTATAAAATTTGGCGAACTACTAAAATTTGCCAAAAGTATCGGCTGCGAAAAGCTCGCCACCGGCCACTATATCCGCGTGCAAGACGGCTTTATCAGAGTCGCCGCCGATCCTAGCAAAGACCAGAGCTACTTCGTCGCGCAGGTGCCAAAAGAGATAATCGCCGATATGATTTTCCCGCTCGGGGATAAATTTAAAAAAGATATAAAAGAGCTGGCAAAATCTCTACCGAACTTTCGCGAATACGGCGAGCAAGCCGAGAGTAGCGAGATCTGCTTCGTCGAGGATACCTATATCGAGGTGCTAAACAAGCACTATGAGACCGACCTGCCCGGCGACGTGGTCGATAGCACGGGCAGGGTGATCGGGCGGCACAACGGCTATATGCACTATACGATCGGCAAGAGGCGCGGATTTGAGGTGTTTGGGGCGCACGAGCCGCACTTTGTACTCGCTATCGACGCGGCAAATAATCGCATCGTAGTGGGTAGCAAAGAGGAGCTTGAACACGGTAAGATAGCGGTAAATAGCCTAAATTTGTTCGTAGACGAGAGCGAGTTTGACTGCGACGTCAAGGTTCGCTACCGCAGCATCGGACTAAACGCGCGCGTAAAAGTGCTGGGTGGCGGCACGGCCGAGGTCGAGCTAAAACAGAGCGCGTTTGGCGTGGCTAGCGGGCAGCTAGCGGTATTTTATAGAGGCGAGCTGGTTATCGGCAGCGGATTTATCCTGTAAATTTTATCTTAAATTTGATCGCTTCGGGCGGTCGAATTTGACTCTCTTGCCGAGGCGTTTGCGGTAGCGGCGTTTCGGCGAAATCTACAAATTTAACTTCAAATTTTACTGTTTGGCGACATTTTTTATGCACTTAAATTTATAAATAATCGAGTTTTAGGAGCCCAGTACTCACGATCTAAATTTGCTTTTTTTAAAATCGGAAATCGCTTTGCGTATGGTTTGGTTTGTGGAAAAAGTGCTCTTATGGCCTCGTGGAGTAAAAATTAGTTTTACTGATTTGTATGCTCGTTAAGAGACTAACCGCGAAAGATTATTGCTCGGTTAGTAGGTAGGGTTTAAATTTGCTAAAAAGAGTTACATTTAGATATGTTTGCGTAAATTTGGCTATAGAGTTGATAGTCGTTAGTCGTATAGCGTAGGGAGCAGAAAAACTCCGCTCCACTTAAGATTACGCGTTAGTTATCTGGATATAGTTTATTCCGCCTTCGGTTACCGAGTTAGCGTTTAACAAGTCAAAATTTGAGATACCTGCTAGTTTAACTAAGTTATCGTTAGCGTCTAAGGCCTTATTACTGTTAGCGTCTCTTACTAGATACGTATCGTTACCGTAGTATACCGCATAGATAGTATTTGCCGCTGTAGAGCTTAGACTGCCTAGCGCATCGTTTATAGCCGTTTTTAGATCGGCTCTGCCGTCTACGTTTAGGGCTATTTTTTGTAACGTAGCTGCACCAGCACTACCCAAGCTTATCTTATCGCCTCTGTTTGCATCAGTTATCGTTATGTACTTACTAGCGTTAGCATCGGTAGTAGAAGCTCCTAGGTTAAACGTATCGTTACCCGCTCCGCCACTGATTTCAAATTTCTTATTAGCGGTTAATGCCGCAGTAGTGATAGTATCGTTTCCTTCGCCTAGGTTGACGGTTATATCGTGGGTTTGCGTCGTAGTTCCGCTAAAGGTTACCTCGTCGTCGCCCGTACCGGTATCTACGGTCTTTAGTTTGGTGTTTGCGGCATAGGCTATGCTTATAACGTCTTTGGTTGCTGAGCCTTTGATTGATGTGATTTCGACGTTAGTAGCCGCGACGGTCGTAATAGTCTTACCGCTTGCGTTTACATAGTTGCTAAGATCCAAAGTTTGTAGTTTGCTTAGCCCGCCGGTCATTACGGTAAAATCTGTATTATTTCCTGCTGCTTCTATACTTGCCGGATTCGTTACCCCTCCTTTTAGGATTAATGTTTTGATGGTGCTATTTGCTGGATTGCCGTTTAAGTGTCCTTTTGCATTTACGATATTCGCGGTAAAATCAGTAGCTGTACTATTATATATAATAGAACGCAAAGTAGATACATCGTCGCCGGCATACCCCTTGAAGCTTAAACTTTCTTGAGCGGTAACGTTATAAAAGTAAATAGGCGCTATAACGTTAGAGAAATCTAAGTCTACATTCTTACCCGACAATCCTTCCGAGGTACTAAAGGTTATGCTCTGCAAGTAATTGTTTGTTCCTGATTTTATCGTTAAATTTTCGTTGGCGGCAATTCCGTATGCAAACGATGCATTCGATAAATCGTCTAAATTTATATTGACATTTTTACCGGTTACGCTTCCTCTAAATTCTGCCGTAGAATGCAAGCCGCTACCCTTAATATTAACATCTACGTCGCCTACAGCACTGATATCTTTTACTTTAAATGTTTTTTGTCCCGTTGCGTTTAGCTTTACATTTTTTGCCATTTCATCAGGCGTAGTATCGATACGGTGACCTATACCGTAAGATAGACCGGTATCCCTTATACCTATACTGACGGTTGCGTCCGATATATTGGTGCTTAGATTTATATCTACATCCATCTTTTTACTATCGTCCGCAGAGTTAAATCCCCTTAGCCATCCGATATCCACGCTCTTTTGATTTACAGCCTTTATGGTAGCTTTACCGCTCGCTTTATATCCATAGAAGTTACCGTAGCTAACTTCGGAGTCAGTTATGCCGTTTGCTGCAGTAGCATTGATATTTAGATTTTTGGCTCTTAGCTGGACGCCCCCGCCAGTAGAGTGGTCTCCAAATTTCGCCGTTGAACCTGCTACTGTCGCATTGGTGTTTAAAACTATAGAGCCATTATCGCCATAGCTAGTTATAGACATACCCGGCTCACTAAAGCCGTTTAAAGTTTTATAGCCGCTTGCGTTTATAGTAAAGTCCCCTTGATTAGCCCAACCCCATCCTCTTAAATTTAACACTCCGTCATCTATACCGTCCGCTGCGGTATGGTTTATCGTTACGCTTTTGCCTGCTATATGCAGAGGTACTTTTTTGTTTAAGCTGGCCCAGTAAGAGCTAGGATGTGGGGCATTATGTATACCGGTACCGAAAGTAGTCGCAGACTCCGCCTGAGTAATGTGTGCAGTTAAATTTACGTCGCCTACGGCGTTTATTTTACCTACGTTTAGTATCTTTTGACCCGTCGCCGAGATAGTAACGTCGTTTGGCTGATATCGAGGTAAATAGTAGTTATTCCCTGGAGTAAGGGGCCATGTGTTGTACTCATTTTGAGGATCGTAGGC
>CALIWP010000268.1 GCA_938046705.1 uncultured Campylobacter sp.
AAAGGTATCATCGAGGCCTACCGAACGGGACGCGGCCGAGTAAAACTACGCGCCAAAACCCACATCGAAAAAAAGCCGAACAAAGACGTCATCGTCGTCGACGAACTGCCGTATCAGACGAACAAAGCCCGCCTCATCGAGCAGATCGCCGAACTAGTCAAAGAAAAACAGATCGAAGGCATCAGCGAAGTGCGCGACGAGTCCGACAAGGACGGTATCCGCGTCGTCATCGAGCTAAAACGCGACGCGATGAGCGACATCGTGCTAAATAATCTCTTTAAATCCACGACGATGGAGAGTACGTTTGGCGTCATAATGCTTGCGATAAACAACAAAGAGCCGAAGGTATTTAACCTAATCGAGCTTTTGAAGCTATTTTTAAATCACAGAAAAACCGTCATCATCCGACGCACGATATTTGACCTGGAAAAAGCCCGTGCCAGAGCGCATATATTAGAAGGCTTAAAAATCGCGCTGGATAACATCGACGAGGTGATCGAGCTCATCAAAAATAGCGCCGACACGCCAAGTGCTCGCGAGGGACTAGTGGCAAAATTCGGTCTTAGCGAGCTACAAGCAAACGCTATCCTAGACATGAGACTAAGCAAGCTAACTGGTCTTGAGCGTGAGAAACTAGAGGCCGAGCTAGCCGAGCTAATGGCCGAGATCGCGCGCCTAGATGAAATTTTAAAGAGCGAAACCTTGCTAGAAAAACTAATCAAAGACGAGCTGCTTGAGATAAAAAATAAATTTAAAGTGCCGCGCATCACCGAGATCGTCGACGACTACGACGATATCGACATCGAGGACCTCATCCCTAACGAAAACATGGTCGTAACCATCACGCACCGAGGCTACATCAAGCGCGTGCCAAGCAAGCAGTACGAGAAGCAAAAACGCGGCGGCAAGGGCAAGGTCGCTGTAACTACATATGACGACGACTTCATCGAGAGCTTCTTTACGAGCAACACTCACGATACGCTGATGTTCGTAACTGACCGCGGTCAGCTCTACTGGCTAAAAGTATACAAGATCCCCGAAGGAAGCCGCACAGCAAAGGGCAAAGCGGTAGTAAACCTCATCCAGCTACAGCCTGACGAAAAGATCAAGGCGATCATCCCGACGACTGATTTTGCCGAAAGCAAATCGCTCGCATTTTTCACCAAAAACGGCATCGTAAAACGCACGAATTTGAGCGAATTTAAAAACATCCGCTCTATCGGCGTACGCGCTATCAGCCTAGACGAGAACGACGAGCTAGTAACCGCTCTCATCGTAGAGGGCGAGGAAGAGCCGATAAATATAATCGACGAGCTTGGCGTAGAGACCGAGATAAACGAGATAGAGGCGATAGAAGCTCAGATCGACGAGGAAAATAGCGAAGAAAACGACGAAAACGCGGCCGAAGGAAGCGACGATAGCGAAAAGATGCTATTTATCGTGACCAAAAAGGGAATGTGCCTCAAATTTAAACTCAGCAAAGTCCGCCAGATGGGTAGAACGGCTCGCGGCGTGACGGGTATTAAATTTAAAGAAGCAAATGACGAGGTCGTAGGCGCAGCCGTCATCGAAAGCAACGAGCAAGAAGTGCTAAGCATATCTCAAAAAGGTATCGGCAAACGCACTACCGCAGACGAATACCGCCTAACAAATCGCGGCGGCAAGGGCGTAATCTGCATGAAGCTAACTAACCGCACCGGCGATCTAATCGGCGTCGTAATGGTCGATGACGAACAAGATCTGATGGCTCTAACCTCAAGCGGCAAGATGATACGCGTCGATATGCAAAGTATCCGCAAAGCCGGCCGTAACACCAGCGGCGTCATCGTCGTAAATGTGGACGGCGACGACGTAGTCAGTATCGCCAAGTGTCCTAAAGCCGATGATGGCGAGGATGAGAGCGGCGAAGAGACGCTAGAAAATTTAGAATGAATTTAGTGTTTTTGGAATACAATTTGCTAGTAAATTTGCAAACAAAAAAACAACTAAATTTAAAGGTTCAAGAATGAAAAAAATTACATTCGCGGTTTTAGGCGCAGTAGTATTTTTGACGAGCGGTTGCTCGTTTAACAACCCTTTTGCCTCCGACGACGCAACATCGGCAAAGCAAGACATCGTCATCCAAAAGGTCGATAAAGAAGACATCAGAAGCGTGATGAAACAAGAAAAGATGATATACGATATCGAACCGGCCGATGCGGTATTTGGCGCCGTGGGCGAGGGTATCGCTCCGACCAACACCGTCTCTCACGCCCAGTCTCTAGCGCTGGCTAAACGCGCGGCCATCGCGGATGCGCACAGACAGCTAGCCGAGAAACTCTACGGAGTCAAGATAAACTCCAAAGATACGGTTAGAGACGCGATGCTTAGAGACTCGACCATCACGGCTCAAGTAGCAGGTCTCATTAAAAATGCTTCCATCGTCGAGCACGACTTTAAAGACGGGCTCTACCGCGTCAGAATGGAAATGAAAATAGACCAAAGCAAGTGGCAAGAAATTTTTGCTTACTGATTGCCGCTGCGGCACTTCTTCACGGCTCGGAGGAGTTTATCCTCTGGGCCAAAATCTCCACTAAAAATCACGCCGTCATTTACGACGATATCGCGCTTTCAAAAGCAATGGTTCTAAGCGAGCTAGAGTATGAGTATCTATGCGAAATAGACGCCCCAAAGCAGCCCGCGCAAAGCTCGCTAGAGTTTTTAAATTTACATAAAAACGAGCTTTTTGAGTGCTTTTTGCCTTACAAATTTAAGGTCGAAGATCGCTTCGTCCAGTGCAACAAAAATATGAACTCCGCAACCGATCTCACGCTGTTTCCCGTGCGTTTTACGGTGAAATTTAAGCCCTCTTCGGCTATCATAAGCGTATTTAAAAACAAAGAGTAAAAGATGAACATCGTAATAGTAGAAGACGACATAAATATGCGCAAGTCCCTAGAGATCGCGCTTGGCGAATACGACGATCTAAAAATCAAAAGCTATAAAAGCGCGGTCGAGGCGCTTAAAAAAATGGGCGAGGACGTCGATCTCATAATCACCGACATCAACATGCCGCAGATGGACGGGCTGGAGTTCATCAAGCGCCTGGATGGCAAATTTGACGTCATCATAATGACGGGCAACGCGACGCTAAACAAAGCCATCGAGAGCGTGCGCCTTGGCGTCAAGGATTTTCTAACAAAGCCATTTGACGCGCAAACGCTGTACGAAGCGATAAAAAGGGTCGAAATTTTACGCCGAAAGCTACCCGTGGCAAGCCTAAAAGCCGCGCAAAACGGGTCAAATTCGCAGGCCGATTCGACCGATTTCGTCGCTAGCTCGCCCGCGCTTGCTAACGCGCTAAATTTAGCCTCGCGAGTCGCAAAAACGGACGCCTCGGCGATGCTAATGGGCGAAAGCGGCGTGGGCAAGGAGCTGTTTGCTAAATTTATCCACAAAAACTCGCCGCGCAAGGACGGTCCGTTTATCGCGATAAACATGGCCGCGATCCCCGAAAATTTGATAGAAAGCGAGCTTTTCGGCTTTGAAAAGGGCGCATTTACCGACGCTTCGGCGATGAAAAAGGGACAGTTTGAGCTAGCAAGCGGCGGCACGCTGTTTTTAGACGAGATCGGCGAGATGCCGCTAAATTTGCAGCCAAAGCTCCTGCGAGCGATCCAGGAGCGCGAGATCACGCGCCTTGGCGCCACAAAGAGCGTCAAAATCGACGTTCGTATCGTATCCGCGACGAACGCGAACCTGCCCGCGATGATCAGCGAGGGTAAATTTAGAGAGGATCTGTTCTACCGCCTAAATACTGTGCCGGTCGCCATCCCGCCGTTAAGAGAACGTAAAGAGGAGATCTTGCCTATAGCCGAGCGT
>CALIWP010000269.1 GCA_938046705.1 uncultured Campylobacter sp.
CTCTTGCAGTTCTTTTTGGATTTCTTCTTTGCTTTTTGAAGCTTGCATTTGCTCGTTCGCCAAATTCGTCTTAGCGGTTTTATCTGCAGGAGCTAAGTTTGACTTGAAATTTGCCGTAGAAATGTTTAAATTTGAGCCGCTTATCATTTTAATCCTTTAAAACGAGTTTTAAGCTATATCGGCAAATTTGAGAAAAAATTTAGGGTAAAGATAAGAAAGGCTATCAAATTTAGTCCCCGTTTCGAGAGCTGAATTTGATCCAAATTTGACGGATTGCCAAATTTTAACAAAACAATTAGCGAAAGTATTTTAAGATGGATTTAAATGCTGCTACGAAAATTTTGTCCCAAGACTAGGCATGTAGTCTGTCGCAGGGAAAATTTTCTAGCTCATTTTAAAGACGCTTAAAAGACGCCGCGCAAAATTTACTTTTCGCTAGGCTTTCTCGTCGCCAGATCGCACTTGGCACCTCTAGTTATCATCAAGGACTGATCGTAAAATAAAATAAGCACCACCGAAACGCCCACGCCAAGAGCTAGCGAGACCGTCGTGGTCGTGATCGCGTTATCGAAAAATATGATTAGGTATTCGTTTTTCTTAGCGATATCAGGCTCGTTTAGAAACGAAAACAGCGCCAAAATGCCCTTATACGCGTAAACTCCTGGCACCATCGGCAAAAGCGCCGGAAATGCGATGATCTCGGCGGGCACTTTGAGCCGTTTGGCAAAGAGCATACCTAAAATCCCGCTTAAAAATGAGACGATGAGAGTGGCGACGCTGATGTTAAAAAATCCCATCTGCATGATCCAAAAGCGGCTAGCGTGCGCAAAAGCCGCAAGTAGCGCGCAAAATGCGAGAGTCCTTTTTGGCGGAGAGCTAGCGTAGGCAAAGCCAAGCCCCGCCACCGCGGCAAAAGCGCCGTCTATAAGAGTCGCAGTAAAAAGCTCAAACATGTAAAATCTCCGCATTGCTAAGCGAGAGCGTGATATAGACGCCCACTGCTATGCAAAGTATCAGGATACCCGTGCTCACGGCTCTGCTGATGCCCACAAGTGTGTTGTCGTTTATGATATCAAAGACCGAGTTTATGAGAAAAACGCCCGGCATCAAAAACAGTATCGACGAACCGATCGCCACGTCGCTAGTGTGCGTAAAGCCGTAAAATACGCCAAGATAGGCGATAAAAGAGACCACAAACGAGACCAAAACGTACTGGATTTTTAAATTTACGCCCATTTTAGCAAGCGCAAATCTAAGGCTATATCCCACGAGCGTCGCGAAAAATACGCAAGCTACCGAGCCCATATCGCCGCCAAAAAGCTTGCAAAACGCCGCATTTGCAAGGCTTATTAAAATAAGCGAGCTTGCAAATTTATTCGCTCCTATTCGCATGACGCCATCAAACTGCTCTTTGGCCTCGTCTAAGCTCAAATTTTCGTCCAAGATCCGCCAGCTAAGCGACGAAAGCTCGGAAATACGGTTAAAGCTCACCTGCCCTATCGGGATCTTTTTCACGTAGGTTCGGCGCAGGGAGTTGTCGGCCGAGTCCATGACGCTAATGGTAAAATACTTCACGAAAATCGTCACGCTAACGTCGTAGCCGTAGCGCCTAGCCACGCGGTCTACGCACTTTTCGACGCGCGCGGTGTAGGTGCCCGCACTCACCATCGCACTCGTGTAGTCAGAGAGAAAATCGGTTAAAATTTGGATATCGGGCTTCGCGCTCATTTTTCGGCGGTTTTAAATTTGATAAAAAATAAAGCGAACTGCGCAAACAGCATCAGCTTCATCGTCCACTCGCTAGCCGCGTGCATCTGCCTAAACTCGGCCGTCTGCGTCGCCGCCTCGCCAGCCGTCTGCGCGTCCATGACGAAAGGCGTGAAGTAAAACACGAACGAGAGCGCGAGGGCTAAATTTATCGCGCAGAGCATATTCGCGCTAAATTTGACGGCAAATTTGACGCTAGATCTAAACGATGCAAGCTCGTAAAGTGCGGCTATAACGCTAACGGCTAGCAAGGCGTAGTTAAATTTAACAAATATCGTAGCCATCAGTTTGCCGCTTTGAAACTGCGTAAGTACGCCCTCGCCAAGTATGCTCTGCGGATAAAAAATCGTCGGCGCAACCAGAACGCCCAGAGCCAGCTCCGTGCCGATGAGCGCACCAAGAAGTAAAAAATAAACGCTTTTCATGATTTTCCTTTTTTTGATTTACCGCACGCATTTTAGGGTTATAGCATTTAAAATTCGCTAAATTTGAGCAAGAAGGGCGGAAATTTGAGAGCTATAAATTCGACGCAAGCTGGGGCAAATTTGGTTTTTCGCCAAAGCACAAACCGCGCGCAAATTTAGAAATTTGCAAATATATTTCGCGCGACGAATCCGCGGTCAAATCCCGCTAAATCCTTGTAAAACTCCGCCTCAAACCCGTTAAATTTAAGCGCGTTTTGCATACTTTCTCGCTGATCGTAGCCCATCTCGCAGGCTAGGTATTTTACGCCGCGATTTTTAGCGACGAGGATAATGTTTTTTAAGATCTCATCGCCCGCCGCGCCGCCAAAAAGTGCCTCGTGCGGCTCGTTTAGTACGAATTTATCAAGCTCGTAGTCCCGCGCGATATATGGCGGATTTGAAACTAGCAGATCAAACTGCCCGTAAATTTGATCCAGATACGCGCATTTTACGAACTCTATCCTATCCTCTACGCCAAATTTCGCGGCGTTCTCGCGAGCTAAATTTAACGCATCGTCGCTGATATCGGAGGCTATGATTTTAGCGTTTGAATTTAGCGCGAGACAGATGCTGATTATCCCGCCTCCCGCGCCTATCTCGGCAACTAGCGGCGACCCCTTTCGCGCTGGCAAATTTGATAAAATCTCAAGCGATTTTTCGACTAAAATTTCAGTCTCGGGGCGCGGGATCAAAACGCCCTTTTTTGCGTTAAAGCTAAGTCCGTAAAAGCCCGCCTCGCCCGTGATATACTCTAGCGGCTCGTGATTTGCGAAGCGCTTTACGAGCGCGAAAAATCCGTCCGCATCATCAAGCTCGTGGTTTAAATTTAAAAATATCCATTCGATTTTTACGCCAAGATGCCGCATCAAAAGCGCCTTGACTACGCGCGCCGGATTTGCGCCGTTTATCTCGCACGCTGGAGCTATCTGCGAGGCGGCGGCTTTTAGCGCGTCATTTACCGTCATTTTCCAGCTCGTTTATACGCTCAAAGAGACTTGGGTGCGAGTGATAGAAGAAAGTGTAGAGCGGATGAGCCTTCGGGAAGGCCTTGTTTTCGGAGCCCAGCTTTTTTAGCGCGCTTATCATGTCGGCCTTGTTTGAAACCTCGCCAGCGAATTTATCGGCGCCAAATTCGTTCGCGCGGCTAAAATACGAGCTCACCGGCGAAAATAAAAACCCGAAAATCGGCGAAAAAAGCAGCAAAAACACGATCACTCCGCCGCCTCCGCTATGAAGCCCCAGCGCCTGATACGCCGCGTCTGGGATGTTGCCGAATATAAAAAACATCGCAAAAAGCATAACCGCACTCAGGGCAATCATTTTTAGGATATCTTTGTGCTTAAAGTGCCCGAGTTCATGCCCCAAAACGGCGATTATCTCGGCAAGACTTAGTTTTTTAACTAGCGTGTCGAAAAGCACCACGCGCTTAGTCGTGCCAAGGCCGCCAAAATAGGCGTTTAGACGGTTATCGCGCTTGCTGGCGTCTATCGTAAAAACGCCGCTACTTTTAAACCCGCACTGCGCTAAAAGCCCTTCTATACGGCTTTTTAGCTCGCCCTCTTCTAGCGGCTGCATTTTGTTAAAGATAGGCGCGATGAGCGTCGGATAGATGAGATTTATCACGAGCGCGACTCCAAAGCTCAGCAAAAATGCCCAAAACCACCAAAAATCGCCCAAAAATCCAATGCAAAGCAGCACCAGCCATACAAACAGCGTGCCAAACACCAGCGTTAGTGCGAGCGTTTTAAGTAGATCAAGCACAAAAATTTTAGGCGTTACGTTTGAAAAGCCGAGCCTTTTGTCTTTGACGAAGGTTTCGTAGATATTTAGCGGTAGCTCCAGCAGCGACGAGATGATCAAAAAGCTCATCACAAAGATGATATGATCTCGCAGTTCTCCCGTTTTATAGGCGCTCTCATACAGCTCGCCAAGCCCCCAGCACGCCCACATCACAAATATCGCAGCGTGATAAAACAGGCTCGCTATCTCAAATTTTTGATTCGTTATCGCGGCCGCGGCGGCGGTTTCGTATTCATTCTGCTCTAGCACGACGGCGGGCTTTTTAGCCTCCGCGCGGATAAAGTTTATCTGCAATATCGCCAAAATCGCCTTTGCGGCAATGTAAAAAAAGTAAATACCAAGCAAAAAATAAAACATATTTTTCCTTAAATTTTATAAAGACTAAAGCAGCCGTAGTCGGTGCGCACGGCCAAAAATTCCTCGCCGTTTATGCGCTCAAATTTCGCCTCGCAGCGTTTCACGACGTGTGAAAGCTCAAAGCTAAGCTGCAAATTTCCGCTTTTTAGATCGACGATGCGAGCCTTGTTGTAGGTTATTAACGCCAGCCTCAAACCGTCCGCGCCGATGCAAAACTCGTCCGCCTTGGCGTATTCGCCCTGCAACCACGCGGGCTTAAGTCGTTCGCCGCTTGCGGTATCGAGGCAAACTAGCTTGCCCGTGTAGCGCTCCTTGCCTAACGCCGAACCGTCCGCTAGAAAGCAAATTTTATCAAAAATGCCGAAATTGCCTCTGATCTCGTTTAAAATTTCACCATTTAGCGTGTTTAAAATTTTAATCTCGTTTTGCTTGCAATGAAGCGCTAGCCGCGTGCCGTCAGCGTCGAGCGCGGCACACAAGATCGGCGTGTAGTTTTTCATTTCGGATTTATACTCGACCAGAGGTGAAATCTCGCCGCCTCGCAAAGTAAAAATTTGACCAAACATAGCAAACGCCGCCGTATCTTTCGCAGCGCAAACGAAGCTAGTGAATTCTTTGCTATTTTTAAAGCTTAACCCTTGAGAAAGATCGTTAAATTCGCCGCTCGATGGATCAAATTTGAATATAAAATGATCCAGGTCCAAAAGCAAAATTTTGCCCGCGCGCTCAGCCTGCCATGCAAGCGGCTTTGGCAGGATGATATCACCCTTTATCGCCCCGTCCGTGCCCAGCCTAGTTAGAAAATCCACCGAGTCCTCTTCTTTGTAACCGCCGCATTTATAGACGAAAAACTCGCCTTCTGCGCCCGCAAATGCTAGCGCGCCCGTGTATCCGCCGCCGATGTAGACGTGTAAACTTGCCTCGCCCGCTTTTGCGTCGCTGTTTTGCAGGACGTAGCCTTTTTTCAAGCTCTCCCACTCCTTTTTCACGCAGGCTTTTTGCGCTTCATCCGCGCTTGCAAACTCCTTTTGCGTCTGCCTAGTTTTGCCATTTTTGGTGCTCTGGCTAGCTAAAATTTGACCTTCTACGCGCAAATTTAGACGATCGCCGTTAGCTAAATTTATAAGACTTTTCATCAAATTTACTTTAAAAAGTTATCGTAAAACGAGCTGATAAAAAGCACCAAAATGATAAACGGCACGACGAATTTGATATACCAAAACCAGATATTTACGAGTTTTGCGTATTTTTCGCTGCCCTGCATTATCTCGCGTTTGGCTTCGTCTTTTAGCACCCAGCCGACAAATATCGCGCATCCTAGCGAAGTCAGCACGAAAAATATCGTAGCGCTGATGGCGTCGTATGCGTCAAATATATTTTTACCGAAAATTTTAACATCCGCAAGCAGGTTCGTAGCCATCAAGGACGGCAAATTTCCAAATATAAATATCGTGCCAAGCACAAGTAAGATCGCACTTTTGCGTTTTATTTTAAATTTCTCCTGAAGCGTCGTGATGATAACCTCGTAGATCGGCAGCGAGGTCGTGAGCGCGGCGATCATCAGCAGCGCAAAAAACGCCACCGCAAAAAATCCGCCAAAAGGCATATGCGAAAAAACGATCGGCAAGCTCTTAAACACGAGACTCGGGCCGCTATCTGGCGATACGCCGTAGCTAAAGAGCGACGGAAATATCATAAAGCCCGCAAGCACGGCGATGACAGTATTTAGGATGCCTGTGATTATCGAGATTTTAACCAGCCCTTCGTCTTTTTTAACAAAGCTTGAAAGCGTGATCATCACGCCAAAACCAAGCGAAAGCGCGAAAAATACTTGCCCTAAAACATCGACGAAAAGCTTGATACTTATCTTTGAAAAATCGGGCGTGAGATAAAATTTAATCCCCTGCGCCACGCCATCTAAGGTCAAGTTTTTTACGATCATTACGATCATCAGTACAAAAAGCAGCGGCATGAGGTACTTGGCTGAGCGCTCGATACCGCCGACCGCGCCCTGCACCAAGATCGCGTAATTTACGAGCACGA
The DNA here is from genome assembly GCA_938046705.1 of uncultured Campylobacter sp. The sequence goes on from CALIWP010000269.1 coordinate 6,432, forward strand.
ACACGAGCGTCGCAAAGCTGATGGCTAACGGATCGCTAACGATATTTTGCTCGTAAAACGCGCTCGTAACCTCAAAACTAAGCACCTGCGAGAGATCAAGCATGCCAAATGCGATCTGAGCGATGTAGTTTAGCACCCAGCCGCCGATAACCATGTAGTAGGCCATGATGCCAAAGGCGCCGAGTAGCCCCATCCAGCCCACGATTTTCCACGCCGGATTTATATTTTTACCGCCGAATGCGTCCACGGCGTTGCATTTTAGGCGTCTGCCGATCGCATTTTCAGCTAAAATCATCGGTATGCCGATCACTATCATCGCGATGCAAAACACGAGCACGTAGGCGCCGCCGCCGTTTTGCCCGACTAGATACGGGAAGCGCCACGTCGCGCCAAAGCCAACCGTAGCTCCTGCAACAGCTAAAATGTATGTGAGCCTTGAACTCCAAGATTTTCTATCCATCTTTTTGCCTTTGTGAAAAATAGGGATTATATAAAAAAATTGATTAAATTTTGCTAGCAACAAGCGATGTTAGGATGCAAGCCCGGTTTTTTGTTAATTTTAAGAATTTTTACGAATAATTTTTCTTTCACGTTTTGTTTTTATGGACAATTTTAGACAACTGCTTAAAAATAAATTTATTAGTGCAAAACACCAAATTCCACATATCCCTCCATCGCAATAAACAATATCCAGCCCTCCTTGGGACCACAAAAATAGTGATGCTCTGGGATATTTTCAACTATAAATTTTAAAAAATCGTAAAAATACTTAGGCGCAAATTTAACCTCTATATTTGTTAAGTTGTCGCCGATGTAGTTTATATCGCTACTTAAAATTTTACTTTTGATGCTTGGATTTGAGCTGAGGAATTTTTTAATGTCTGCAAAATTTTTATATTCAGCCGTTTTGTAACCTTTTAAATTTTGCAAAACTGGTTTTGAGCCGATAAAGGTCAAATTTTGTTCTATAAACTCCGCTCCATCATTACTCACGCACCAATTTTCACCAAATTTTGACAAAAAAGCGAGCATCTCATCGTCAGCTGAGATTAAATTTGAAACTA
>CALIWP010000270.1 GCA_938046705.1 uncultured Campylobacter sp.
GACAGACGTCGGGGCAGGTGGTGTAGCCAAAGTAAATAACCTTATTTTTGCCTTCAAAGCTCTTTAGACTCACCGCGCCGTTTGCGCTTTGGCCGGTAAGAGCGTATTTGTTTGAGTAAAATGCGAGATAACCTACGCCAAGAACCGTTAAAATCAGTATAAGTACGATAATAAGCTTTTTCATCATCCGTCCTTTTAAGTAAAATTTGCGTCTATTGATGCAAGTCGAAGTCTATATAAAGTCCGCTTTTTTTGCCGTTTTCAAGCACCTCGAAACGGTACCTCATGATGTTTATCAGGCACGCGCTTAGCACGATGTTTGATATGTAGGCGTTGTCGCGTTTTTCTACTTCGGCCTTAATCACGCCCATGTCCATATTTACGCCGTGGATCTCAAGGCTCGGGTTTTTAAACCCTTCTAGCCCCTCGATACGCACGATCGTCGGCTGCATCGTGTAAACGGGCTTTGGCGAGAGGCTAAATTTAACCGTCTTGCCGCGAAACTCTACGCCGCAGGAGTGCTCGGCGTTCATATCGCAAGGAAGCGGGGTTAAATTTGCCCCCACGTCCTCTGCGCTCAAAAAGTCCTCTTGTGCTTGCGGTTTAAAAAACAGGTACGCCGAAGTACCCAAAACGCCGACTAGAAGGACTAAGATTATAAGAAAATTTTTCATTAATGCTTGTGGTGTCCGCCGTGATCGTGTCCGTGCTCGCCGTCTTTTTTAGCTACGACCGCTTTTGCGACGATATCTTTTAGCTCGAGTTTTTGTCCGTTGTCAAACTCTAGCGTAGCGTCTAGTTTGTCGCCCTCTTTGATCGGAGCTTTGATGTCCATTAGCATTACGTGCAGACCGCCCGGTTTTAAATTTGCCTCGCCCATCGCAGGCACCTCGATATTTTCTATTTGCACCATCTTTTTCATGCCGTCTACTTCTTTGTGCGTATGTATCTCGCCCGTAGCGGCCGCCGGAGAGCTAGCGCCGACTAGTTTTACTGGCTTATCTGTGTTATTTTTGATGTCGAAAAACAGAGCCGTATTTTTTGCGCCGGGAGGTGTAGCCTTGGCGTAGATATCAACGATCTCGATATCTGCGGCATTTGCAAAGCCCAAAGAGGCGACTAATAGAGATAAAGCTAAAAATTTGCTTTTCATTTTTTGCGTCCTTTACGTATAATTTTGATATTCGCTATTGTAACACAAAATAAAAGCTTTTTAAAATTTTTAAGAGAAAATGTAATATAATTCTGGCCTTTATTACGAAAATACTCAACGTTAGGGAAATTTTGAAAAAATTACTCGGCTTACTTATTTTTTATGCTTTTTTTTCTCAAATTTTACTCGCCGAGGCTTTAGCGGACGCAAATTTGACGGGCGCTAAATACTGGCTGGAAAAGCTAGGCGCAGCCGACGTCAGATACGGCTACTACGAGGCTAAGACCAAAATCATCGTCGTAAATAAAGCGCAAAAAACCCTGCAAAGCTTCGAGTATGCAGGCGGCGCGCTGAAGGAAATTTTCTCGCAAAGCGTGATAACGGGCAAAAGCGGGGATAAATTTAAAGAAGGCGACCTAAAAACGCCGGTCGGGGTTTACGACGTCACGGACAAATTTACGCCGCCCGATCCCTTTTACGGACCGCTTGCGATGTCGCTATCATACCCGAACGCTCACGACAAAGCCGCACAAAAAACCGGCGGAGGTATCTGGATACACGGTCTGCCGATGAAAGGCAAGCGTGAGGACGAAGTAAAAACGCGCGGCTGCGTGGCGTTTAACAACGATGCGCTGGTGAAATTCGGCCGACTAATCGGCAGCGAGGGCGTCGTGATAATCAGCGAAAGCCAGAAGGTAGACGCTAGCAAAGACGACGTAGCGCGCGTGCTGGCGCATCTACACGAGTGGCTGCAGGCGTGGCGAGATAACGAAACTAAAATTTACCTCGGCTTTTACGCGGACGAATTTGTAAAAATAGACGGCAAAAACGCGCTAACGAGAGCCAAATTTGCCGAAAATAAAAAGAGAATTTTCGCGCTAAACGAAAAAAAGAGCATAAAAGCTTCAAATTTTAGCGTGACGCCGTATCCAAACGTCAAAGGACAAAATCTTTTTAGGGTGGTTTTTGACGAGGATTATACTGCGCCTAGTCACAAATTTAAGGGGCAAAAAGAGCTCTACGTGCGGCTAGATAAAGATAAATTTAAAATCTT
>CALIWP010000271.1 GCA_938046705.1 uncultured Campylobacter sp.
TCAACCAAACGGGCGCTACGGGCGAATACATCGTGGCTTATAAGCCTGCCATAGAGCCGATGGGCGAGAGCAAGAGCGACTTTTGGATCTGCGAGCAAATTTGCAGACGCTGGGGCAGAGGCGAGGTATTTAGCGAGGGCAAGGACGAGCTAGGCTGGATGAAGGAATTTTACGCCGACGCGGCAGAGCAGGCTAAGGGACTAAGTTTAACCATACCTAGCTTTGAGGAATTTTACGAAAAAGGCTACGTGAGATTTGAAAAAGACAACACCGAAACCGAGCTATATACGCGCTTAGCGGCATTCCGCGAAAATCCGGCCAAAAACCGCCTAGGTACGCCGTCTGGCAAGATAGAGATCTACTCGCCGACGATAGCGAAGATGAACTACGCCGACTGCCCGCCGATGCCTACGTGGATCGAGCCAAAAGAGTGGCTAGGCAACGCGACGAAAAAGTACCCGCTACACGTCGTTAGCCCGCACTCTCGCTACCGCTTGCACAGCCAGCTAAACAACTCTATCATTAGAAATTTCGCCGAAGTTAGCGGTAGAGAGCCGGTTTTAATAAATCCAAAAGACGCCAAAGAGCGCGGCCTAGCTACGGGCGATGTCGCTCGAGTATTTAACGACCGCGGCGAGATACTAGCGGGCGTGCTAGTCACCGACATCGTGCCTGAGCACGTCGTAGCTATCTGCGAGGGCGCGTGGTACGACCCAGAAAAATGGGGCGAAAAGAGCCTCTGCCAACACGGCTGCGTAAACGTGCTAACCTTTGACAAAGGCACATCCAAACTCGCGCAAAGCAACTCGGCTCACACCGTGCTAGCGCAGATTGAGAAATTTAAAGGGGAGATTAAGCCGATTACGGCGTTTGGTAAACCGAAAATCCTACAATCTTTGTAGAATTTAACGCGTCGTCTCGCGAGTGCTTTTGAGAGAGATTTGAAATTTTAAGTCTGCGGCAGACTACTTTGTCTAGCCTTGACTTAAAATTTCTGCACAACTCTCAAAATCATCTCGCGATACTTCCGCTTGTCTTTTTGATTGTGCGCCCTTTCGCGAGTGCTTTTTACGGAGATAAGTAAAATTTCGACTCGATATGTTCTATTTACGCCGAAATTTTCGTCGCAACATTTAAATCCATCTTAAAATACTTCCGCTTGTCTTTTTACGTTCAAATTTTGTAATCCGTCAAATTTGAACGCAAATTTTGCGCGGATTAAAAACTCTGCTAAAATTCGCTCAAATTTAACCCAAAGGCCGCGCCGTGCAAATTCCGAATTTGATCCGAAATTTTATCCGCAAACGCATCGTTTCAGAGTGCATTTTACTGCCGTTTTTCTACCCTGAGGAGGGCGAGTTTGAGAGTTTTCAGGAAGGATATAGGCTCGCTAGCCGCAAAACGGGCGAGGAGCTTGCAGACGACGTGCCAGGGCAGTGGCGCAAGGGTTGGCGGGTCATCGCGCGTAACGGCATGGACGATCCGTTTTTTGTAGATTTTGCCCTCGGGAACGCTTCGCCGGTGTATTTTGCCTATCACGGCGCGGGCTCGTGGGAGCCGATAAAGGTCGCGGACGATATCGTTAAATTTGAAGAAATTTTAACCGCTCTTGCCGCGCTTGAGGCGCCTTGCTCTATTGAGCCGATCGCGCCGCTTACGGATTTAAACAACGAATTTTATCGCGAACTGGCGGACGACTACGCGAAGCAAGATGAAGCGCGCGAGGAGCCGGGATATAAATATTTCAGCGTTTTCATCGAGGACTTGGGCGCGGATAAGGTAAAAACGCTCGTGTTTTTAAAGAAAATTTTTGAAGATGGGAGCTTTGCGGATACGAAAGAGAGGGCGCAAAATTTGCCGCTTTGCGTATTTAGCGGCATAGAGGAGCTGGCGAGCCCGCTGCAAGACAAACTCGCCTCGCTCGGAGTTAAATTTTACGCGCAGGAGATCTCTTTTAGCGAATTTATCGTGCGGAGTGGCTAAGCGAGCAAATTTAAAATTTCAACTCCCGCTGCTGCTAAATTTAAAATTTAGCAGCAGGCGATCCTATAAATTTCGTGCTCGTTCGCTTGCTATCGCAGTGTGTTAATAGCTTTGCGTACGCTGGAGCGCAAATTAAAGCATAAAATCAAAATGTAAAATTGAAGTAGAATTTAAGCGCCCTACTTCGTTTTTTACTTGCAGTAGGGCGAATTTGCTTAAAGTAG
>CALIWP010000272.1 GCA_938046705.1 uncultured Campylobacter sp.
CGCACGCTCAATTTTGCTTCAAAACTCGAAAAATCATCTCAAAATACCGCACCGAAATTTGATTAAATTTTAAGAACCCAAAAGCGTAGAATTTTGAGATGGATTTAAATGTTGTGCAGAAAATTTTGGGCAAGGCTAGACAGATAGTCTGCCGCAGTCCCAAATTTTCAAACTCATTTAAAGACACTCAAAAGGCTAGCTTTTTTGTTTTATGGTTTCATACGCCTCATTTATCTCTTGCAGTTTTCGGGTACTCTTTTCTATCATCTCCTCGCTCTCGCCGCGCCCCATAAGGATATCGGGATGATATTTTTTCACGAGTTCGCGGTAGCGCTTTTTTACCTCGTCAAACGGCACGTCCTCTTTTAGCCCAAGCACGGCATACGGGCTTTTTGTGCGCATTTCGTAAGGGTTTCGCCGCGTCTGCCTTTGATCGTAAAATGCCTCAAACCTTGCTAGTATCGCTTCAAAAATACCCTCGTCAAGCCCAAATCCCGAGGCGATCTGCTCTATGATATTGCGCTCGCTTTTACTAAAATTGCCGTCGATGTAGGCCAAATTTAGTAAAAAAGATATCTTTGCAGCTGCGGCGTCTTGACTCAGACGGAAGCGATCTCGGTACTGCCGCGCGATAAAATATGCGTTATGCACTGTCTCTTTTTCGCGGTTATAGATCTGTTTTAGCTCCGCTCTCATCGCTACGTCGTTACCGAGTCTGAGAGTGATATCGTCTAGCGTTTCGCTGATGAGGCGAGCTTCTAGCTCATTTACCCTGCCGTCGCTTTTGGCAACTTTAGCAAGTAGGCTAACTAGAAATTTCGCCTCTTCAAACATTGCTCTTTTTCGCGAACCGCCTAAATTTGCGGGATTTTGGCTGAAATTTGAGACCAGATAGTAAATCCCGTAAAAGATCAAAAACCAAAAAATAAAATTCAAAATATCACCATAAATGATAAATCGTATTTTTGAGCTTGCCGCCCACTAGCTCGTTTTTACGCCACGAGCTCTCGTCGTTCATCACGTTCCAGCGGCGCTCGTCGGGGCGGTAGAACCAGTCCTTGTCGATCTGATAATAAATCTGCTTGCCGTTTGCCTCGATGATGTTGGCGATGTTGTTGTCGTGGTAGCTGTTCTCGTCGTAGTCGGTAAAGGCGCGCTGTCCCATCTCGGAGTAAAGAAGCGTGAGCTCCTGAAGCATCTCGTTTAGCTCGTTATCCATCTTTTGCACGTGCAATCCGATCTCCTCGGCCTCACGGAAAAGTATCGGATAGTCATGCGCCGGATAGTCGCTGTTTAGGCGCTCGGAGATATTTTGGATCTTTGATTCGTCGTTCATGTGATAGCGCAAAAGCTCGCAGCAAATCTTTAGCGAGAGCGAGCTAGCGCGGTCTACGGCGCCAAAAACCAGCGGATGGATGTAGTTATATAGCGATTTATACGGGTTTTCGTCGTTGTCTTTTTCGTGCATTTTCCATAGTTTTATCACGCGGTTTAGCTCGTCCATCGACACGCTAACGCGCTCATTGCCGTTATCTATCGGGCTCATCGCGTGCTTTAGCGAGGTATCGACGGCGGTTAGATACGCTAGCGGCCCCATCACGATCTCGTTTGCGCCTAGCGCCATCATCGTCGCTGCAGACGCGCAGTTAGCCGGGATGAGTGCGGTGATGTTTTTGCAGTAGTTTCGCAGAGTGCTGATGATACGAAGCGCTGCGATACCGCTGCCGCCGTCGCTTTTGATGAACAAAAACGCGTTTTCTATCTTTTTACCCTTTAAAATTTCATACATCGCGCTCGCGTCGTTGCCGCAGACGCTACCCGCGTTTGAGTTGTAGTAGGTGATGAGCGTGCCGCCCAGTTTGGCCTCGACCGCCTTTAGTACCTGCTGAGTCTCGCTAAATAGCACCGGCGGCTTAGCTACGCTTTTTTGATCCATTCCTCTGCCCTCCTTTTGCGGCTGCTCTTCTTCTTTGTTGTTTAAAAAGTCTTTCCAAGACATCTACTTTCCTTTCAAATTTTGATTCAAATTTTTACGGTCTTTTAATATCGCTTGCAAAATTTGGCGCTAAAATGCTTGAGCAAACACCGCCGAGACGAGCCAAATTTAGCAAGCGCGTTAAATTTACGCCGCTCAAATTTAGTCCGGCTAAACCCGCCTCGCCAAAATTGGGCGTCAAATTTTAGTCCTCTTGGCGGATGATTGCGGCAAATTTATTAAAATAAACCTCGCTCACGTCGCTTAGCTTTTCCTCGATATCGTTTAGCTTAAATTTATCTCCGCCCACGCTACCGATTTTTTCAAATTTGACGCCGTGTTTAGCGGCTAGAGATTCAAATTTGGCCTCGTCTTTTACGCCGACGATCGCGCGCGAAAAGCTCTCGTCAAAGATGAAATTTGACTTTTTAACGTCAAATTTGCACTCCGCGCCAAGCCCGCTTAGGCATGCCATTTTTGCTAACGTTATCGCTACGCCGCCCACACCTACGCTGTTTGCAAACTCTAGCGCGCCCGATTTATTTGCCTCGATGACCAGATCCCACAGCGCGCGCTCTTTTTTATAGTCCACCGCGCACAGCTCGCCGCCCACCGCGTCAAATAGCGCCTTAGCGTAAAGCGACGCGGCAAATTCGCCCTTCGTCTCGCCAAGCACGTATATGGCCGTGCCCGCGCGCGCAAAGACGCTGGACAAACTCGCGTTTGCATCATCGTTCACGCCTACCGTCACGATCGCGGGCGTCGGATAGACGCTCACGCCCTCGGTGTCGTTATATAGGCTCACGTTGCCGCTCACGACGGGCGTATTTAGCTCGCGGCAAGCCTCTTTGATACCCTCGCAGCCCTGCGCGAACTGCCACATGACC
>CALIWP010000273.1 GCA_938046705.1 uncultured Campylobacter sp.
ATTTATACTCGCAAAGCCGTATTTTGTTTTTACGCTCGGGCTAAATTCGGAGTCTTCGTCGCTTTATGCGTTTAAAATAGCAAATTTATTTTTTAGCTCGCTCTAGAAAATTTATAAATCCAAAAAGCACCAAGCTAAGCACGACCAAAATCACGCTCAAAACAAGCGCGCGGCCGTTTTCGCCGTCGTAAACTGCGTTATAAATCGCTAGCGAAACGGTGTCGGTTTTACCAACGATATTGCCGCCTAGCATCAGCGTGATACCAACCTCGCCAAGGCCGCGAGCCAAAGCCAAAACGAGAGCCGAAACGACGCTTTTAAATACGTTTGGAATAAGAATAAAAACGGCGATCTCAAAGCGATTTTTGCCTAGGCTTTGACCCGCTTCGATTAGGCTTTTAGGCAGGCTTTCAAGCGCGCTTTGAACGGGTTTTACAAACAGCGGCAAGCCCGCCAAAAACGAAGCGATAACAAGCGCTGAAAAGCTAAAAACGATCTGTAAATTTAACGCCTTGCCGATCACGCCGTTTCGCCCCAAGATATAAAGCAGCAAAAATCCCGTAGCAATCGGCGGAAAAATGAGCGGAAACATCACGGCCGCTTCTAAAACAGCCTTAAATCTGCCGCGATAAAACGCCAAAAAATAAGCCGCGCCAAGCCCCAAAAATAGAAGCAGTACGAAAGTAACGGCAAGCGTTTTGGCACTTAAGAGCAGCGGATGGACGAGCCAGGTAAGTTTCTGCAAATTTTTCCTTTTTTCGTTAAATTTTACTTTTCGTTTGAGTTAAATTTAGTGAGTAAATTTTAGCATTTTTATTAAATTTGACGTCAAATTTGAGCGGTAAAAATCGCCAAATTTCGCTCCCATAAAGCAGAAATTTGACGGTAAATTTAACCGAGCCAAAAGCCCTCGATTTAAATTATTTTAGCCCGAATTTAGCGAAAATTTCCTTCGAGCGAGAAGTCTTTATCTCGTCTATAAATTTAGCGCACGCCTCGTTACCTTCGCACGCCGGAAGCTTTGCCGCCGAGATAAAAACGGGGCTATAAAGCGCCTCGTCGATGTAGATCACGCTGCCAAACTCGCCCTCTCTAGCCACGGCCTCGGTCGAGTTGATAAAGCCAGCATCCACTTCGCCGTTCGTGACGTAGGCGACTACTTGCGGTACGCCTGCAACCGGTAGCATCTTAGGCGCTAGATCGGCCTCTAGTCCCGAGTTTTTTAAAAACTCGGTCGTCCTCACACCGTAGATCGCTTTTTTAGCATCGGGCATCGCGATTTTGGCGAGATTTTTTAGCTCGCTGACGTCTTTTATCTGCTTGCCTTTTGGCGTAACTAGCACCAAAGCGCCCTTGCCGATGCGCTCATAGCCTTTTATATCCAGATCCGTTTTCTTTAAAAACGCCTCGTCGCCCACGATCGCAGCCATCTTGCCCTCTTTTGCTTGGATGGTGATTTGGCCTAAATTTGCAAACGTGCCCTCGATCTGCACGCCCTCTTTTTTGAGATTTTCTATCACTTCAGTGACCGGTTTTTTGTATCCGCCGCCAGCGCCCACGAGCAAATTTTCGCCGCCAAAGGCAACCGCGGCCGCGATAGAAATGAGTAGTAATTTTTTCATAAAATTCTCCTTTGAAATAAAATTTATCAATTTTATGAAATATATCATTATACATTGATAAATTTTGATATTTTCGGAGTTTTTTTAAAGAAGTATAGATAAGGATATTTTATATCGGCTCTAGTCCGTTTTTGGTTAGGCAGTACATTACGCTCGCTACGTCGCTTATAAATTCCTTGTCGTGAGAGACGATTATCTGCGTGACGTCGAGGGATTTTAAGATAGCGGCTATCCTTCTTTGCATGTCAGCATCAAGCGCGGTCGTAGGCTCGTCAAGTAGCAAAATTTTAGGCTCGGCTACCAGTATCCCCGCTAGCGCGACGAGCTTTTTCTCGCCTCCCGAGAGATTAAAAACGATCTCGTCTTTTAGATGCCAAATTTCAAGCTCGCGCAAAATTTTCTCGGCTTTTGCCCCGGCCGGCTCTTTGTCCTCGCCGCGGCTAAGTAGCGAAAACATCACGTCATCAAGTACGCTCGGGCAGATAAAACAATCGTTGCTCTCTTGAAAAAGATAGCCCACGTCGCGGCGAAACGGCTTGTACTCGTCTAAATTTGAAATTTTATGGTGAAAAAGCTCGATATGCCCGCCGCAAGGCGATTTAAGTCCCGCCATTATCTCAAGCAAGGTGCTTTTGCCGCAACCGTTTGGACCTATGAGGGCGATTTTGTCTTTGTGCGTCGCGTTTAAATTTAGATTTTCAAAAAGCGTTCTTTCGCCTATTTTTGCGCAGACGTTTTTTAGGCTTATCGTGCAGCTCATATCAGGACTCCTAAACTAAAAATATAACAACACGCCGTTAAAGCGATTATAGCGGCGTCTTCCGCGCCTATTTTGAGGCTTTTATCTCCGTAAAGTTTGCCGTCAAATCCTCTGCAAACAAAGGTTTTTTCAAGAACGCTCGCCTTATAAAACGCCTCTAAAAAAAGCATAGCGACTAAATTTGCGTAAATTTTATAGGTAAAAAGCGAGGCTTTAGGCTCAAATCCCCGAACTTTTAGAGTCTTTTTTAGCCTTGCAAATATCGTTTTAAGATCGGCCGTAAATTTGGCGCTAAAATAAAAAATCGCCGTTAGCTTATCGCCTAAATTTAGCGACGAAACGGCAAGCGCGATACTAAAATAATCGCTCCTATAAAAAGCCAGCCGCCCAAAAAGTATGATCAAATTCGACCTTATAAATATCAGCTTTGCAAGCGCGTATTCTCCGTAAAGAACGAGGCTTAAGACGACTAAGATTATAAAAATATTTAGTTTTAAAACGGATTTTAAAATTTCAAAAAGATTTTTAAAATTTAAAATCGCCAAAAAAAGCACGGGTGCGATGAAAACGACGTCCGTAGCGCTTGAAAGCGAGACTCTGAAACTAAAAAAAGTAAAGCAAACGAGCAAAACTGATAGGTTCATTTGCCTCTTTTTACCAGATAAATTCCGCCGAAAAACAGCCCGATTCCCAAAAACGCAAGGATAAATTTAAGCGCATAAGCCCCAAAATCCTCCTCGCTTTCGTCAAATTTGACGCTTGAAACATCGTTTGACGCGTTACTTTCGGCGCTTTTTAGCTCGTCTTTGTTTGCGGCAAATTTGATCCTTTTTTCGTGCGCTAGTCCGCCGTCGATCAGGATTTCAAATTCATCGGCGGGGATTTTAGCTCTGGCAAAGCCGTTTTCATCAGTTTGCGCGCCTCCTATCTGGGCGCCGTCTTTTATAAAAGCTACTGGGCAGTTTTTACAAGGGGAATTTCCGTAAAAATAGCTTTTTATCTCGATAAATTCGCCATCTTGCTTTGCAAAGCCTTTTAGGGAGTGCGCGTTTAGGATGCTTGCAAAAAGCATAATCAAAAATATTTTTAGCAAATCAAAAGATCCTTTTTAACCCTAAAAATAAAAGAAAGCGCAAAAAGCGAGATGATCCCCTCAAGCGCCATTAGGGCTAAATTTGAAGTAAAAACGAGCGCGGCCACGGGCGCAAACTCTTTGCCGTTTAAAACAAGCGTCAAGGAGAGCAAAACCGAAGAGCAAAGTATAGGCAAAAACCCTATCAAAAACCAGAAAAAGGGCCTATATCGCTTAAAAGATAACTTTAAAAGATATGGGCTAAGAAGCGTCGGAGAAGCAATAATGAGCAAATTTACGCCAAGCGCGCTCAGGCCGCCGTAACCAAAAAGTAAGGCCTGAAAAAAGAGCGCGATAAAAATAGCTAAAACGGCATTTGCGCCCAAAAACGCCCCCGCAAGGCCGCTTAGCACGAGATGTATCGACGTGACGCCGATGGGCACGTGGATAAAAGACGCCATAAAAAACATCGCGCTGACGGCCGCTACCTTGGGTATCTCGCTCGTTTTTAGCTTGTAAATCAAGCTTGAGACCAAAACGACGCAAAGGGCCGAGCAAGGCACGATGATTTCGGGTTTTAAAACGCCTTCGCTGATGTGCATTTATTTATACTCTTTGGTTTGCACCCAGATGACGGCTCCAAGCTCCACTGGATACTCTTTGCCCTCGTGTTTTATCTTTTGGTCGTCGTCTATCAGCGCTGCAAATCCCCACCAGCCCTCAAGCGGCATCGCAAAGCTAAATTCGCCCTGCTCGTTAGTGTTTACAACCTGCGTCACGTGCGTATCGGACGGAGCTTTTAGCCCTTTGGTATTATAGTACTCTACCTCGACGGTTACGTTTTTAGCGCGTTTTCCTTTATAATAAACCACGCCTGAAAATAAATTTCCCTTATAAAGCCCATACGGACGCGTTAGCGGCACTATCTCGGCTTTTAGTCCAGCCGGTTTATCCCAGCCCTCGCCGTAGCCGTAGGCATCGACGACGGTTTTTGTTATATGCCTTATAAATTTATCCTCTGCAGGCTCGAAATAGGGCTTTGGATCCATATAAAACTGATAAATGCCAGGCTCTTTTACGTCGTAACTAGCCGTAAAGTAGCTAAATTTATCCTCTTTAAGCTCTTTTAGGTCTTTTATCGCCTCTTTTTTACCGTTTATAAAAACGCCCGCATCGTTTGGAAGGGCTAGGTTCATCATATCGCCCTCAAAAGGATGGG
>CALIWP010000274.1 GCA_938046705.1 uncultured Campylobacter sp.
CAAGGCTCGCCCATCCACCAAGCTGGCATCTGCCAAACTACTGCGTCCATCCATAGAAATTTCTCGACTTCAGCCTCTATATCATAGCCATGATCTATTGTAGTTTGCTTTATCTCGTGACCCATTTTTGCGAGATTTTCGCACGCAAGATCGTGAAGTGTTTAATTGAGCTTGCCATCTGAATGGGTAAATTTTTTGCCACCATTTATAAGTAAAATTTTCATTCTCTCTCCTTTAAAAAACGAAAATTTTAACCAAAAAAACTATCATTTTCCTAAACAAAAATGGCTAAACATCTCGTCTAAAATTTCACTTCTCTCAAATGGCTTTGTGATGCTTGCAAGCGCCTTTATCGCACTATTTAGCTCATAAGCAAAAATTTCTAGCTCATCTTCATTTAGCCTTAAAAATGCTCTTCTTAAAGCCTCGCTCGCCTCTTTGCAACTTAAAATTTGGCGGTTTGAGCTTAGCATGATCTCGTCGGTGTCTTGCGTCTTGAGGTAGCTTTCAAGCTCTTTTAAAACTACGCTCGTATCGGTTTTTGCTGAAATTTTGATAGCACCCTCTAGCTCTATGTCAAATTTAAATGCAAGATCGCTTTTATTTAGGATAAAAAAGGCTTTTTTATTTGAGTTTGAAACGAGATTAATTATCTCTTTGTCTTGCTCATCGCTTGGATTTGAGCCATCAAAAACAGCTAGGATGATGTCAGCTTCGTTTATGGCAGAGATTGAGTAGTTTATGCCGATTTGCTCGATCCTTCCAGCATCTTTTCTGATACCAGCGGTATCTATTATGCGAACTAGATGTGAGCCGATCTTGAAATTTTCTTCTATTCTATCTCTGGTCGTGCCAGCCTCGTCGCTAACGATCGCTCTCTCGTATGCCAAAAATGAGTTTAAAATGGAGCTTTTGCCAACATTTGGCTTACCAACGATAGCAATCTTAAAGCCATCGATCAGCCCTCTTCTTTGCTCGCTAAGTGTGGCTACGCGCTCTAGTTTCTCGCTATTTTTTAAAAGCATCTGTTTAGTCTGCTCTAGTAAATTTGTAGGCAGATCATCATCAGCATAGTCAATCATCGTCTCAACAAAGGCAAGAGTTTTGACCACTTCACTTCTGATCTCGCCTACAAATTTACTAAGATCGCCTTGCATCTGGCGAGTCAAAATTTTAGCAGCGATCTCACTTTTTGAAGTGATGAGCCCTTGCATAGCCTCAGCCTTAGCTAGATCCATCTTGCCATTTAAAAATGCTCGCTTGCTAAACTCGCCTGGCATAGCAAGCCTTGCGCCAGCCTTTATTAGCTCGTTTAAAATTCTCTCACTAACCATCACGCCACCATGAGTTTGAAATTCGACGATATCCTCGCCCGTAAAGCTTGCTGGAGCTTTAAAATATATAACGATGCCTTCGTCTAAAATTTCATCATCAAGGGAGTATATTTTGGCTAGTTTTGCGTATCTTGGCTCTAAATTTGAAAGTTTAAGAAGTTTTAAAGAGATGCTTAGAGCATCCTTACCGCTAAGCCTTACGATAGAAACTGAGCCGATGCCATAAGCTGTGGCAAGGGCTGCGATAGTTTCACTCATTTTTTGAAAAAGTCATTTACGACGACAAATTTGCCGTCATTGCCACTTTTTATACCGACATATTTATCTGGAAATTTCTCGCGAAGCTTCTCAAGTGCGATCTTAACTAAAACCCCATCAAGTGGCTTCGTTTGGGCTCTACCGCTATTTTGCACACGCTCGATCACGCCATTTAGATACTGATCCATCATCGCTTCTTGATTTTGCAAAAATTGCGCGATCTCTAGACGGATAGCGAGGTTGTATTTTGAATTTAGCCAGTTATAAAGCATATAAGATATCGCTTTATACCTATAACCTTCTTTACCTATAAGTAGAGCCGCATCAGCTCCATCAAGCTCTATAAGTACCGTTTCATCGTCAAATTTGCTAACTTCAATTTTACTAATATCAAAACAACTTGCCTTAAAAAGACGGTTCATGCCATCTTTAATCTCAGGTAAAATTTTATCAAAGTCGATTGTTGCTTTTTCTTTTTTTTCTTTTTGTAAAGCTTGAGCCGCACTCTCTTCATCAGTTTGGTTAAAATTTTCAATAATAGAATTATCTAAAATATTTTTAGGAGCATTTTTACTAGCTTGTGGCTCCTTTATTTCTTTTGGCTCATCAAGTCTCTTTATCACATATCCTGGTTCAGCTTCTTCTTCACTCTTTTGAACAAATGCATCTTTAGCTAGAACTTCATTTTTTTCACTTAAATTTGACTTTTCATTTTTATGCTCTTTTTGCTCAAATTTAGTTTCACATTTTTCATCTCTATGTTTTTTAGGGCCTCGCTTTTTATCACTATGATCATGTTTTTTAGCTTGCTTTTTATCCTCTTTTATAGCCTCGTTCTCATCATTTTTTTTAACAAAATTTTTATCATTTTTTGGCTTGTGTTGTGGTTTTGGCTGATTTTCTAAATTTGCTTCAATGATCGCACTTCTTTTAAAAAATCCCAAAAAACCACTGCTTGGATGCTGTAAAACTTTTATATCCAGCTGAGTTACTGAGCAGTTAAGCTGCTCAGCTGCCTTTTGAAATGCCTCTTGAAGAGTATTTGCTTCTATTTTCATTAAGCCTTTACCTCCGCAGCTTTTTTATGTTTTTCAAAAAGTTTATTTACAAATACTTGCTGAACAACTGAGCAAACGTTATTTACAAACCAGTAAAGTGTAAGACCAGCTGGGAATGTCACAAAGAAAAACGTAAAGATAAGCGGTAAAAATTTCATTATCTTTTCTTGCATCGGGTCGCTAAACGTGGTCGGCGTTAGCTTTTGCTGAAGGAACATCGTCGCACCCATCAAAATAGGCAGCACGAAATACGGATCCATCACCGAAAGGTCGTGTATCCAGAGTATCCACGGCGCGGCTTTTAGCTCGATCGCGTTTAGTAGTACGCGGTAAATCGCAAAGAAAATCGGGATCTGCATAAGTATCGGCAAGCAGCCGCCCATAGGGTTCGCGCCGTTTTTCTTATATAGCTCCATCATGTGCATATTTAGCTTTTGCGGATCGCCTTTGTATTTGGCTTGCAGCTCTTTTACCTTCGGCGCTAGATCTTTTAGCTTGTTCATCGATAGCATGCCTTTGTAGGTAAGAGGGAAAAGCACGATCCTGATAACTAGCGTCAGAACGACGATCGCCCAGCCCCAGTTTCCGATATAGCTGTAAAGTAAATTTAAGAATGCAAACATCGGTTTTGCTATAAAGGTAAACCAGCCGTACTCGATGACGTCTACGAGCTCCTCGTTTATCTGGCTTAGAGTAGCGTGGTCTTTGGCGCCGATGTAGCCTTTAGCTTTAAAATTTTGCTCGCCTTTTACGAATATCACTGCATTGCCCGCGCCGTCTTTTGAAACTACGGGATTTAAAAGTCCGTCAAATTTAAAAAACAAAGCCGTATAGTATCTGTCGCTTGCCGCGGCTATATTCACGTTATTAAAGCTTTCAGTCGCGTCTACGTCGCCGTCCTCGATGATAGTTAGCTTGCCGTCGTTATGCTTAAGTAGCGCACCGTGAACCGTGTAGCTGTCGATAGCGACGCTTGGACGAAAGCCCGGAGTCACGTAGTATTCGCCCGCGCTCACGCTAAGGTCTAGATCGTAGCTTCCGTTTGGATAAAACGTGATTTTCTTGGTTACGCTAGAGCCTTCCAAATTTTGCGTTAAAACTATGCTTTTTGGCTCGCTAGTTAAATTTATCTCGCTAACGTCGCTTGCGTAGGCTACCTTAAATGCTTGCTCGTTTAAAGCCTTATCACTAAAGCGTACCTCAAGCGGCAGCGGCTGCGTGCCGGCTAGCTCTATGCGCTCACCCTCGGCGTTCTTGTACTTTTCGTCGTTTAGATAAAATTTAGAAATCCTGCCCAGCTCGTCGATACGCGCCTCAAAGTGTTCGCCCTTTATCACAGCGATCTCGCGGCTTTGCGTCGCTACGGCTTGCGGAGCGCTAGCGCCTGATGCGGTATTTGCGCTTGGAGCGGCGTTTACCTGGCTTGATTGCTGCGCTGCAACGGTTTGGTTTTGATCTAACGGCAAATTTTTAGGAATAAAAAAATAATCGTAAGCGATAAAAAAGATAAAAGATAAAACGGTCGCTAATATCACGCGTTTTTGAACTGACATATTGTCTAACACTATTTTTCCTTTTGAAAGTCTAAATTTTTAATAACGTAGAATTTATTTTTTTTATACGGGACGAACCAAAATGCGATATGTGATTTTAAATTTTGATTGGATATAAAAAAAGAGTTGAAATTTTTACTGATGACGGGGTAGTCGATGCCGCCTTTAAAGAGTTGATTACAGCGTAAAATTCTAAAAATAACCGCAAAAAGCGCCGAGAAAAAGCCGTTAAATTTGAACTGCCAAACGGCAAATTCCGAGCATGAGGGATAGTATCTGCAAGACTTCGGAGTAAATTTGGAGATATAATCTTGATACGCTTTTATCAAAAATAAAATAGCTTGTTTTATCATTTTCATATGCCTGATTTTATACATCCGAGTTTTTTCATAGCCCAAGAGATATTTTTTTTGAGCTTTAAAAACGAGCTTTTATCTAGCCCGTTTTTAACGACTATCACGTAAATGCCGTCCGCAAGCTCATTTGAAATCTCGACGACGACCGCTCGCAAAAGCCTTTTACATCGGTTGCGAACGACGGCTTTGCCCACCTTTTTGCTGGCTACGACGGCTAATTTGTTTTCATTGCAAGGCTTAAAAAAGACTATCGCCTCCTCGCAGTGCCATTTAATGGCCTCTTTGTAGACGCTTGAAAACTCCTTTTGGCTGCTTATAGGGCTAAATTTGCTTAAACGGCCAATCTTGCTCTGCCTTTTGCGCGTCTTGCGTTTAGCACTTTGCGACCGTTTTTAGTTTTCATGCGGACGCGAAACCCGTGAGTGCGTTTTCTAGGGGTTTTATGAGGTTGGTATGTTCTTTTCATAAATTTTTCCTTATGGTGATTTTGATATAAGTCGGTGATTTTATCAACAAATCGCTTAAAATCCTTTTAATAAATTTTTAAACTTCGTTTTAAAATAATAAAAATATAATCGCTTATTAAAATTTAGGAGCAAATTTGCCTTACGTTATTAGAAAAGCATCCAGAGCCGACGTCCCAGCCGTTTGCGAGCTGGTTAAAGAGCTGGCCGCGTACGAAAAAATGAGCGATGAAGTAAAATTTACGCCCGGAATTTTCGCGGAGTCTGTTTTTGAGAAAAACTACGCCGAGATTTTAGTCTGCGAAAGCGAGGGCAAAATCATCGCCTACGCGATATATTTTTACACGTTTTCCACGTTTTTGGGACTTGGCGGGATGTATTTGGAGGATTTGTACGTCCAAAAAGAGCATCGCAACAAAGGCATAGGAAAAGAGTTTTTTAAATTTTTAGCCAAAATTTGCAAGGACAAAAACCTGCAACACCTCGAGTGGGCGTGCCTGCACTGGAACGAGCCTGGAATCAAATTTTATGAAAAAATGGGCGCGAAAAATCAGTCCGAGCAGTGGCGAAACTACCGCTTGGACTGTGAAAATTTAAGCAAACTCGCGCTTTGATTTATCTGTTTTTAACGCCCTTTTGGATATCATCGCGCGATGAGTTACGCAAACGAAATTTTAAGAGAGCTTTACTATCTGAGGGCGTTCGGATATAAATTTGCCGATTTTTCGCCTTCGTCCGCGGCCTTACCAAGAAGCCTTGCCGAGCTAAACGCAAGCATTAAAGAGTGCAATCTATGCGAGCTTTGCAAGAGCGCAAAACACGCACTAACGGGCTTTGGAGATAAAAGTGCTAAGGTGGTTTTCGTATTTGACGCGCCAAACGCCGCCGAGGATGCAAGCGGAGAATTTTTGGCTGGCGACGATAAATTTTTGCAAAATTTAAACGAGCTAGCAGGACTTAAAAAGGACGAAATTTACGTCACGAGCCTGCTAAAATGCAAGCCCGCAGCCAAAGCTCCGACAAACGCTTACGAGCTTTGCGAGCCGTATTTTAGCGCGGAAGCCCGTCTAGTCGCGCCAAAGCTCATCGTAGCACTCGGCGAAGAGGTTTTTTACAAAATGATAAAACAAAGCGCACAAAGCTTTGAAACCATAAGGGGAAACATAATGAAATTTAAACACTCGGCCTTGCTGGCGACCTACTCGCCCGCCGTCGTAGCGAAAAATCCAAGCAAAAAAGAGCTGTTTTTTAGCGATCTAAAAAAGATAAAAGAGTACCTATGAGAAAAATTTTAACCGCTTTACTGATCTGTTCTGCACTGTTTGCCAG
Organism: uncultured Campylobacter sp.; assembly: GCA_938046705.1. Next base: position 6,353 of record CALIWP010000274.1, read on the forward strand.
GAGCGACAAACCTTCAGACATTCCGCCGGCTAGCGAAATTTATATAAATTTAGAACCTGTTAAATGCAGTGAAGCATGTTTACTAGAACTCGTTAGAGAGGGTCTTTTGCATAGCTTTTTGGCTCGCTACGAAGGCAGTTCTAATCAAGAAATTTTACAAGCCTTTAACGCTCTAAACGGCTCGTACGTAAATGCCGGCACCGAAAGCCTGACGCCAAGCTCAAACGCCGAGTTTAAGATCGCCGTCATCATCCCGCAAGATAGCATAAAAAGCTACGCCAGCGTCGTCTCAAACGCGGTTATAGCCTATGTAGTGAGGCAAAATGCCGCCATCGAAGTTAAATTTTACAACATCGGCAACGAAGCCCCAAGCGCTATCGACGGCGCCCTAGCACGCGCTAGAAGCGAAAATATCTCCTATATCATCGCGCCGTTTACGCCTGTTGGCGCAAAATATCTAAACGAGGTTTTAGATCCGTCTATGACGGCTTTTGTGCCGACTCTGCACATCTCTAGCGTCGATTCGCCGCAGGATAATTTGATATTTGGCGGCATAGACTATAAAGGGCAAGTCGAAAAGCTACTAAATTTCTCAAACGGCCAAGTCGCGGCATTTTCTGACGGTAGCGCGCTAGGAGCGGCGCTAAATCGCTACGCTGACGAGTTTAGCGGCGGGCTAGCCTACGAAAACGAGATCGCAAACGGCGTCACCGACCTAAAGTCAATGCTCTCTGGCAACTCGAGACTAAGCGGCGCGACCGTTTTTCTAAATGTTCCGCTCGTAAAAGCCTCGATGGTAAGCTCTCAGATGCGCCTTTACGACGTCAAATTTAATGCCCTTTTAAGCACGCAGATAAACTACGCGCCAAGCATCTTTAAACTCATGCAACCGCAAGATAGAGAAAAGCTCTACATAGCAAACTCGATCTCCAAAACCGACGGCGCGCTGGACTCAAATAACGAAATTTTGGGGCAAAATTTGAACTTCAACTGGGTGGGCTACTCTGCTAGCGCCGGGCTTGACTACATCTACGCGACCTACCTAAACCGCGGCGCGCAGAGGCTTTTTAGCGAGAGCGTCGAGGACTCGCAGGTCATATACGATACAAAGGTTTTAAAAGCCGGCGAATACGGCTTTTACGAGCAATAAGAGGAGAGAAAATCCACTATCTCCTCGCTCATCTTAGCAGGCCTCAGGTTGCTAACAAACGCAACCTCGACGTCCGCTTCAAAGACGAGCTCGGGTTCGCATTCGCCGCTTAAATTTGCGATTTTATAAATTTTCTGATTTATGAGCGCGGAGGCTTTTTTCAGGCTTGCCACGCTCGTTTTTACCTCGAGTAGATCGCCAAGGACGGCCGGTTTTTTAAATTTCGCCCGAATCTCGCTCACGACGAAATGCCCGTCCTTGCTAAAAGGCTTAACATCTGAGCCAAAAAACATCTCGCTGCGCGCCCTTTCGCAGTATTTTATATAGTTTGCGTGATAGACTATACCGCCCGCGTCGGTATCTTCGTAGTAGATTCGTATTTTCAAGGCTGCTCCTTAGGCTTTTAGATCAAGCCCCATTTTACCGA
>CALIWP010000275.1 GCA_938046705.1 uncultured Campylobacter sp.
TTGTCGTCTTCCCAAACGTAAGCTTTCATTTTAACCAAATCAACTACGCCTCTAAAGTTATCCTCTGCGCCGATAGGAATTTGAATAGGCACTGGATTTGCTTTTAGGCGGTTTCTGATTTGTGATTCGACGTTAAAGAAATTTGCGCCGATTCTGTCCATTTTATTTACAAAAACGATTCTTGGGACGTGATATTTATTTGCTTGTCTCCAAACGGTCTCAGACTGAGGCTGGACGCCGCCGACTGAGCAAAATACCGAAACAGCACCGTCAAGAACGCGCATAGAACGCTCGACTTCGATAGTAAAGTCGACGTGGCCCGGAGTGTCGATCAAATTTATCTGGTGATCTTTCCAAAAGCAAGTAGTCGCCGCAGACGTAATCGTAATGCCGCGCTCTTTTTCTTGTTCCATCCAGTCCATCGTAGCAGCGCCGTCGTGAACCTCGCCGATCTTGTGACTCATGCCCGTAAAGAACAAAATTCTTTCGCTGGTCGTAGTTTTACCGGCATCGATGTGAGCAGCGATACCGATGTTTCTAACCATATGTAAAGGGGTTTTTCTATCTGCCATACTAGCCTCCTCTTACCAGCGGTAGTGAGCAAACGCTTTGTTAGCTTCTGCCATTTTATAGGTGTCTTCCTTCTTCTTGAAAGACGCGCCTTTTGAATTTGCCGCATCAAGTAGCTCGTTAGCTAGCTTGTCGATCATGGTTCTTTCGCTTCTTTTTCTAGCAAAACCGATGATCCAGCGGATAGCAAGAGCTTGCTGGCGAGCCGGGCGAACTTCTACCGGTACTTGGTAGGTAGCACCGCCGACGCGACGAGATTTAACCTCCATAAGAGGCTTAATGTTTTCGATAGCATCGTTAAATACGTCTATACCTTTTACGTCGCCGCTTTTTTTCTCGATAGCTTTGATAGCGCCATACATGATCTCAGTAGCGACGCTTTTTTTGCCGTCGTACATAAGAGAGTTAATAAATTTAGTGATTACCTTATTGCCGTAAATTGGATCCGGCATTACTTCCCTGACGGGAGCTTTTCTTCTTCTCATTTGATTATTCCTTCAAATTTTATAAATTTTACTCAAACCTATGCCGCTAATGGCATGGTCTGCGAACCTAAATTTTTATTTCTTTTTACCTGCTGCGGCTGCTGCCTGACCAGGTTTTGGACGTTTAGCGCCGTATTTTGAGCGAGAAACAGTTCTTTTCGCAACGCCTGCTGTATCAAGAGCGCCGCGTACGATGTGGTATTTAACGCCCGGTAAGTCTTTAACACGACCGCCGCGCACTAGCACGATGCTGTGTTCTTGTAGGTTGTGACCTTCACCGCCGATATAGCTGATTACTTCAAATCCGCTTGTAAGCCTAACTTTGGCAACTTTTCTCAAAGCCGAGTTTGGTTTTTTAGGAGTCGTAGTATAGACCCTGGTGCAAACTCCTCTTCTTTGAGGACACTCTTTTAGCGCTGGAGATTTTGACTTAAAAGTCACTTTCTTGCGCTCTTTTCTGACCAATTGATTAATGGTTGGCACAGTAATTCCTTTCGACTAAATTTATTAAAAAGACTTGATTTTATTTAAATTTGGCTTAATATAAGGTAAATTTCATCTTTAATGCTGAATTTTATCGCACTAATCTTTTCTAATCGCGTATTTTCCGCTTCCGTTAAAGATGATGCAGAGCGACAAGGCGATGTAAAGATATAAAATTTCAGCCTTAAAGCCGCCGACGTTTGTAAGCTCTAGCAAATTTCCAAGCCAGCAATAGACGTACATTATCGTTAGGCTCGTGCCGGTTATGAGTAGCGCGCCGATCCTTGAAAATATCCCTAGAATTATCATTATCGGAGCAACAACTTCACCGACATAGGAGCCGTAAGCCATAACTTCAGGCAAGCCGGCTTTTGTTAAAATACTTTTTACGCCGCCTATGCCGTGTAAAATTTTCGCAAATCCGTGCATAAAAAGACAGACACCAAGCCCCAATCTCGCAAATAAAATTCCCAAATCGAAATTTTTCATTTTTACTCCAAATTTTCAAATTTAAAGGATTGATTTTATCTGATTAGTTTTAAAGCGAGGTAAATTTAAGCCTCGCCGAATTTAGCGAGGCTTGGGGGTTAAATTTTAGTTTTGTTTTAGCTTGATCTTTTGATCTTGATAAAGACCCGTTCCGACAGGAATCATGCGTCCTAGGATGACGTTTTCTTTTAGATCCTCGAGGTGGTCGATCTTGGCTGCAATCGAAGCCTCGGTTAGAACCTTAGTCGTCTCTTGGAACGATGCCGCCGAGATCACGCTATCGCTTCCGATAGCCGCACGCGTAACGCCTAGCAAAATAGGCTCGGCGATCGCAGGATTGCCGCCCATTCGCATTATGCGCTCGTTTTCTTCCTTAAATCTCGTTCGAGAGATCATATCGCCGGTAATGAAATTCGTATCGCCGCTATCGACAATCTTAACCTGACGAAGCATCTGAGAAACGATGATCTCAATGTGTTTATCGGCGATCGCAACGCCTTGAGAGCGATAAACTTGCTGAATTTCGCTGATCAAATAATAGTGTAGCGCCTTTTCACCCAAAATTCTCAAAACGTCGTGGCTTGAAATTAGTCCGTCGGTTAGCTTCTCGCCCGCGTGGATAAATTCGCCGTCGCGAACCTGAATTTGACGAGTTTTGTCTATCAAATACTCGGCAGTTGCACCGTCATCGGCCTCGATCACGATGCGTTCTTTGGAGCGAAGCGGCTTTTCAAATCTTACGGTGCCGTCGATTTCAGCGATGATAGCCGTATTTTTTGGACGTCTAGCCTCAAATAGCTCAGATACGCGCGGCAAACCGCCCGTGATGTCTTTTGACTTCGCGACAGCCTTAGGCGTCTTAGCCAGGATATCAGCTTGTTTTACCACTTCGTCGTTGGCTACGAATATCGCGGTTTTTGGCTCTAGCTGATAGCGGATCATTTTGCCCTCATCGGTGCTGATAACGATCGTAGGCTTGATGCCCGAAGGCAGATACTCGTTGATAACTAGACGGCTCTGGCCGGTCGCCTCGTCGTACTGCTCGGCGGCGCTATAACCAGGCTCGATATCCTCGTACGTAACCCTGCCTGCAGCCTCGGCGATGATCGGCGTAGAGTACGGATCCCACTCGGCTATGACAGTTTTCTCTTGGCTTTCAGGCTCCGAGATGACCGCTTTGCTATCCACGATATCGCTATCGTTTGCTTTGATGATAGAGTTTCGCGGGATATAGTAGCGAACCGCCTCTCTATCGTCCTCATCGGCAACCACGACAAATAGTCCCTTTTCTGTTACGACGTGGCCTTTTTTGATATTTCTTAAGCGCTCTAAATAATCGCCCTTTAGGATATAAAATTTAAGCACGCCGTTTGCGCCTGCAAGGATTTTCTTAGCGATAGGCTCGCCGTCTTCTACCTTTATCTCGCTTGCAAACGGGATACGCTTCGGTACGTTCCAGCCTTCTTTGATGACCTCTGCGATACTTTCGTTCTCTTTGACCAAATCGCCGTCAGCATAAGGGATATAAATTTTACCCTCGACCTTACCGCTAACGCCGGCTAGCTCGTTAGGCTTAGCTAGATCACCTCTTCTTAGCGTATATTTAACTTCTTCTTTTTTACCTTTTACAATTATGTTTACGTCTTCGTGGGCAACCTCGATCTCGATCTTTCCGTCAAATGGAGCTTTGATCTTAGGCTCGACGAGCAAGACGGCTGAGTTTCTGCGATTTGCTACGATTCTCTTACCGCCGTTTTCGTAAACGTTTAGATTGTAGTATCTTATAAAGCCCTCTTTTTGCGCGACGACTTGGTAGTCTTGCTGCTCAGTCGATGCCGTACCACCGATGTGGAAGGTTCTTAGCGTTAGCTGAGTACCCGGCTCGCCGATAGATTGAGCCGAGATGATGCCGACTGCTTCGCCCGGTTTTACTAGCTTACCTTCACCCAAATTCACGCCGTAGCATTTCGCGCAGACGCCTTTTGCCGCTTTGCAAGTTATCGGTGTTCTGATACTGACCGATTTTATGCCTGCTTCGGTTATCGCTTTTGCTTTTTCTTCGTCTATTAGCGTACCTTCGCTAAATAGCACCTCGTTTGCTATCGGATCGATCACGTCGTCGGCTAGTACGCGGCCTAAAATTCTCTCCTCTAAGCTCTCAATAAGCTCGCCGTTATCGGTAATCTCGGTAATCTCGACACCCTCGTGCGTACCGCAATCATGCATAGTAACTTTCACGTTTTGCGCGACGTCGATTAGCTTTCTGGTTAGGTATCCGGCATTCGCCGTTTTTAACGCGGTATCTGCTAGACCCTTTCTGGCACCGTGGGTTGAGTTAAAGTACTCAAGGACGTTTAGACCCTCACGGAAGTTTGATATGATCGGTGTCTCGATGATCGATCCGTCGGGCTTCGCCATAAGACCACGCATACCGGCTAACTGGCGAATTTGCGCCGCAGAACCTCTCGCGCCGCTATCAGCCATCATATAAATCGAGTTAAATCCGCCCTTATCTCCCTGGATGAGCTTCATCATCTCGCCTGCGACGACGTTATTTGTATCCGTCCAGATATCGATGATTTTATTGTATCTCTCAGAGTCTGTTAGCAAGCCCGCGCCGTACTGATTTTGTATCTCGCGGACTTTTTTCTTGGCTTCGTTGATATATTTTTGTTTACTATCAGGCACGATGATGTCAGCAATAGAGATCGAGATGCCGGCTTTTGTCGCGTAGCGGAAGCCCAAATTTTTGAGCTTATCCAAAAATCCCGCCGTTACCTCAAGGCCGCCGTTTTTATAAACGTAATCAACCAAATTTGCGATATCTTTTTTCTTCATGACCCTATTCCACATATTTTCAGGAACGAAATCAGGCAGAATCGAGCGGATGATTAGGCGGCCTGCGGTCGTAAATAGCGTCTTGCCGTCGATCATCGTTTTGATTTTCGAGTGTACTTCTAGGCAGTGCGCTTCCTCGGCGATCATTACTTCGTCTACGGATGCAAAAATTTTATTTGCACCCTTGCTGTCGGTCTTTTCTAGGCTTAGATAGTAGATTCCCAAAACCATATCCTGGCTAGGAACTGTGATAGCCTTACCGCTTGCAGGAAGCAAGATATTCATAGAGCTGAGCATCAAAATTTTGCACTCTGCGATAGCTTCCTGAGATAATGGTACGTGAACAGCCATCTGGTCGCCGTCAAAATCCGCGTTAAACGCGGCACAAACTAGCGGGTGTAGCTGGATAGCCTTGCCTTCGACAAGCACAGGGTGAAACGCCTGGATAGATAGTTTGTGAAGCGTCGGAGCGCGGTTTAGCATAACCGGGTGATCCTTAACGACCTCCTCTAAGCACTCCCAAACCTCATTCGTCTTATCCTCGATCATTTTCTTGGCTTGTTTTACGGTCGTAGCGTAGCCCTTCTCCTCTAGGCGAGCTAGCAAATGCGGCTTAAACAGCTCAAGAGCCATTCTTTTTGGTAGTCCGCACTGATCCATGCGTAGTTTTGGGCCAACGACGATAACCGAACGACCTGAAAAGTCAACGCGCTTACCGAGCAAATTTTGACGGAAGCGGCCTTGCTTGCCTTTAATGATTTCAGAAAGCGATTTTAGCGGGCGTTTGTTTGCGCCTTTTACGGCGTTTGCGCGTCGTCCGTTGTCAAATAGCGCATCGACGGACTCCTGAAGCATACGCTTTTCGTTTCTAATGATGATTTCAGGCGCGTCAAGCTCCATAAGGCGTTTTAAGCGTGCGTTTCTATTAATAACGCGGCGATACAAATCATTTACGTCAGAAACCGCAAATTTACCGCCGTCAAGGCTGACAAGCGGACGAAGATCTGGCGGAAGGACCGGTAAATTCGTAATCATCATCCACTCGGGACGGTTGCCGGAATTTAAAAAGCTCTCAACGACTTTTAGTCTTTTTACAATAGTTTTTTTCTTGGCTTCCGAATTTGTCGCGCTGATCTCGTCTTTTAGAGTATTTAAAAGCTCGACCAAATCGATATTTGCTAGCAAATCGCGGATCACTTCGCCGCCCATTCTGGCTCTAAATCCGCTCTCTTCAAAACGAGAAGCCAAAGAGACATATTGCTCTTCGTTTAGAACGTCGAAAATTTCTACTTTTTTGCTATTTTCGGTATCGTAAAATGCGTCGCCTACGCTCTCGACGATATACGCCTCGTAGTAAAGCACGCGCTCAAGGTCTTTCATCTTTATACCAAGCAGCGTTCCTATGCGGCTTGGGAGTGAATTTACATACCAAATATGCGCAACCGGAGTTACGAGCTCTATGTGACCCATTCTAGAGCGGCGCACCTTTGAGCTAGTTACCTCGACGCCGCACTTTTCGCACTTGATACCTTTGTAGCGCATTTTTTTATACTTACCGCAAAGGCACTCGTAGTCGCGGATCGGACCGAAAATTTTAGCGCAAAATAGGCCGTCACGCTCAGGTTTTAGCGTGCGGTAGTTTATGGTTTCGGGTTTTTTGACCTCGCCGTGACTCCATGACTTTATCCTCTCAGGACTTGCCAAACGAAGCTGAAACGCCTCAAAATCGCGCGGTCTGCGTTCTTCTTTTATCTCAATAGGTTTTAACTCACTCATTATTTTCATCCTCATCGTATATCTCGACATCAAGCGCCAATGATTTTAGCTCGTTTGTTAGAACGAAAAATGTCTCAGGAATGCCGGTTTCAGGCACATTCTCGCCTCTAGTTAGGGCTTTATACGCAGACAAGCGTCCCTCGACGTCGTCTGATTTAACCGTTAGCATCTCGCGAAGCGTATGAGCCGCGCCGTATGCCTCAAGTGCCCAAACCTCCATCTCTCCGAATCTTTGTCCGCCAAATAGCGCCTTACCGCCGACTGGCTGCTGAGTAACAAGGCTGTATGGCCCCGTGCTTCTAGCGTGGACTTTTTCGTCGACTAGGTGGTGAAGCTTTAGCATATACATACATCCGACGTTTACGCGTTCTTTGATCTTTGAACCCGTGCGTCCGTCGTAAAGCTCGGTCTTGCCATCCATATCGATCTTAGCTAGTTCAAATAGTTTCATCAGCTCATCAACTCTAACGCCCTCAAATATAGGCGTGGCAAATTTGACGCCGTTAGCCCAGTCTCTAGCGTAATCTAAAAGCAACTCGTCGCTCATTTTGCCTAGAGTCTTTTTAGCATCCATAAATTTAGAGGCCGAGGCTATCTCGATCATTTTGGCTCGTAGCTCTTTTACCCACTCGCCTTTTTTCTCTTGGAAAATTTGATTTATCTGCTCGCCTAAGCGGTAGCCGACAAGACCCAAGTGGCTTTCTAAAATTTGACCGATATTCATACGGCTAGGAACGCCCAGCGGATTTAGCACGATATCGACTGGTTGACCGCTCGGAAGATAAGGCATATCAACCTCAGGGACGATATTTGAAACGATACCTTTGTTTCCATGGCGACCCGCCATCTTATCGCCCACTTTCAGCTTGCGCTTGGTGGCGATATAGATTTTAACGAGCTTAACTACGCCGCTTGGCAAGATGTCGTCTTTTTCTAAAATTTCCATCTTCGCATCATGCTCTTCTTTGAGCTTTTTCTTCTCATTTTGGAAATGATTTTTTATGTCGTCGTATGATTTTTGAACATCTTTTGAAAAGCCCTTAACGATCGCACTTAGAGTAAAGCGGTTGATGTTTTCAAACTCCTCTTTATCGATTTTCTCGCCCTTTTTATAGGTTTTTTTACCGATAGTTTGAGCGGAGCTCAAAGGCGTTTTGCAAAGCAGAGCACCTACTTTTAGCATCTCTTCGCGGTCTAGCATCAAGAGTCTATCGTGGTGTTCTTTTTCAAAAGCCGCTTTTTCTTCTTCATAAACTTTATTTGAACGATTATCTTTTTCGTG
>CALIWP010000276.1 GCA_938046705.1 uncultured Campylobacter sp.
CCACCATCAAAAGAAAGTAAGTCCATAAAATCTTTAACAGTTTTTAATTCATTATTAAGTGCTGATAAATCTTTATATGGCTCTAAATTTTCTATAATTTCTCTATTATCATCAATTACGATATTTTCTAAAATTAATTCTTTTAATTTATCAAATTCTAAAACTAGTAACCAACTACAGCGACAACTATATTATACAAAAACAGTATAGTAATATTTTACGAGCCTATATGAATAATAATATATTAAACCACTTAATCAAACATTGCGCCAATCAAGATGAAAGCTTTAATAAGTATAGAGAATTGATTGAAAGATATAACTTTTTTAAACATTGCAATATGGAAAACCATGATTTTAATGTAATAAAAAAATATAAAAAAATAGCTTTTGGAAAAAATATAGGTCTTGATAGCTATTGCAAAAAATTGGATAAATCAGAATTGGAGAGCTGGAAATAAAGATGTTTATAAAATATTCTAAATTTGACGCCGCAAATTTACTCGCCGCGTCAAATTTGAGTCAAATTTATGCTATTTTTTATAGCTTTTTACAAATTCGCCGATCCTCTCGATACCTTTTTTGATACTTTCTAAATCGGTCGCAAAAGAAAGCCTAAAGTATCCGTCCATACCAAAACCAACGCCGGGCACCACGGCAACTTTCGCCTTTTCTAGCAGCTCTTTGCAAAATTTCATGCTATCTGGCTCAACCTCGGAGCAGTTGATGAAAAGATAAAACGCGCCGTCAGGCTTAAGCACGCTAAGTCCCGGTATAGCATTTATCATCTCTACGCCCAGGTCGCGGCGCTTTTTAAATTCGCTCTTCATATACGCGATATCCTCATCAGCCTTGCCTAGTAGCGCAGGGATGGCGCCGGCTTGCGTTAGGGAGTTTATGTTGCTCGTACTTTGGCTTTGTAGCTTGTTTACGGCAGCATTTAGCTCCTTAAACGGGCTAGCCATGTAGCCAAATCTCCAGCCGGGCATCGCGCCGCACTTGCTTAGGCCGTTTATCGTGATCGTGCGGTTAAACATATCCTCGCTCACCGCCGCAGTCGCGACAAATTCGCCCTCGTAGTTTAGCTTTTCGTACATTTCGTCGCTAGCTACGATGATTTTCGTGCCTTTTAGCACTTCGCCTAGCGCCTCTAGCTCTTTGCGGCTATATATCGCGCCCGTCGGGTTGCAAGGGCTGTTTAATACTAAAATTTTAGTTCTAGGAGTGATCGCCGCCTTTAGCTGCTCAGGCGTGATTTTAAAGCCGGTCTTTTCGCTAGTTTCGATAAAAACGGGCTTGCCGCCGCTAAATTTGACCATCTCCGGGTAACTCACCCAGTAGGGGCTTGGCACGATGACCTCGTCGCCCTCGTCGATTAGTGCCTGAAATACGTTAAAAAGCGAGTGCTTTGCGCCCACGTTGGTGATGATCTGATTTGGCGCATAGTTTAGGCCGTTGTCGCGCTTTAGCTTCGCAGCGACCGCCTCTCTCACCTCGGGCGTGCCGGCGACAGCTGTGTATTTGCCGCAGCCTTTATCCAGGGCGGCTTTTACCTCGTTTTTGATGATCTCTGGCGTGTCAAAGTCCGGTTCGCCCGCGCCAAAACTGATTACGTCCTCGCCGCGGGCTTTCATCTCTTTTGCCTTGGTGCTGATTTCGATGGTTAGGCTCTCGCCTAGCACCTGAACTCTTTTTGATAGCATTTTTACTCCTTTTTGTAAATTTAAGATATAGTTTTTAGATAGCCGTTATCGTTTAAAAACAGATACATTTCGCCTAAAATTTGCTTGCGCTGCGAGTCGGTTACGAGTTTTGACTTTTCGATTCGCTCGTTTAGGATGTCCTGGATCTCGTAGATGTCGTAGTCCAGATCCTCCATGATATCAAGGATAGATTGGCTTTCTAGCAGGTGCGAAACCTTAAATCCCTCGGCGTCTATCTCGATAGTAGCTTCGGTCGGGTGAGTGAAGAGATTGTGCTTCATACCCAGCACCTCCTGATACGCTCCGACTAGGAAAAATCCTAAAAAGTACTCCTCTTTTTCCACGTCCACGTCGTGCAAAAACAGAGGATTTTCCTCGTCGTCAAAGCCTATCTCGCCGTCGCTATCGCAGGTGATGTCCCACAGCGACGCCGAGCGGGTAGGGCGCACGTCTAGGCGGTCAAGCGGCATGATAGGGAAATTTTGCTTTAAACCCCAAAAATCAGGCAACGACTGAAATAGCGAAAAGTTTACGAGATAGCGCTCCTGCGCCTCCTCTTGCAACTTTAAAAGCTCGGCGTTGTGCTGTTTGGTGCCTAGGATTTTAGCCGCTTTTTTGATGATTAGGTGGGTTAAAATTTCAGCATTCGAGCGGTCTTGCAGATCGACGTATCCTAGATCAAATAGCGTCAAAATGCTCTCCATATGATCGATGCTATCGTGCAGATACTCTATCGCATTTGACGGCTTTATCGTGCTTAGCAAGTCGTTTAGCTCGGTGATTAGCTGAGGATTTTTCTTTTTTAGTACGAGCTTTTCCTCGGTGTAGTCCTGACTAAAGAGCTCCAAAACGGGCGCAACTAGTACCGCGTGCGAAGCCGAGACGAAGCGGCCGCTCTCGATAAAGATATCAGGCTCCACCTCGTTTCGCTGCGTCGCCATCGTCTTTAGCAGATAGACCACGTCGTTGGCGTACTCGCTAAGGGTATAGTTTCGGCTCGAGTTTTCCTTAAACTGCGAGTACTCTATGGCTAGGCCGCCGCCTAAATTTATGGCTTTTAGGTTTTTCGCGCCCATTTTTCGCAGCTCGGCGTAGATGTTTCCTGCTTCGATTAGCGCCTTTTTTAGCGGGTGGATTTCGGTGATTTGCGAACCGATATGAAAGTGGATCATATTGAATCGATCGAGTAAATTTGCCTCTTTTAGCAAATTTACCGCTTCGATTAGCTCGGTTGCCGTTAGGCCAAATTTGGAGTTTATGCCGCCGCTTTTAGCCCAGATACCAGATCCGCTGCTATGCAGTCTGATGCGCAAACCGATGTTTGGCTTTGGCGCGAAACGCTCTTTTGCGATGGCGATGATAGCCTCAAGCTCGTTTAGTCCCTCGATCGTTAGCGTGATGTTGTGCCCCATTTCAGCCGCGATAAAACCGATGTTTATCATCTCTTTATCCTTAAAGCCGTTTACGGTGATCGGCGCGCCTTCATTATTATACGCCATCACCAGCAGCAGCTCGGCCTTTGAGCCCGCCTCCAGCCCGTAGCCGTATTTTTGGCCGTGACGGACTAGGTTTTTTACAAAGCCGGGATATTGATTTACTTTTAGCGGATAGACGGCGTTAAAGCTGCCTTTGTAGCCGAATTCGTTTTTCGCGCTCTCAAAGCTTTTGTAAATTTGCGAAATTTGCTTGTGTATGAGGTGAGGGAAGCGCAGCAACAGCGGGCCTCGGTAGCCTTCGCTCCTGATGCTTTTTACGATGTCGATGATGGCGGGTTTTGAGCCGGTATTGACGCAAATTTTACCGTTTTCGACGATAAAGTTATTGTTACCCCATAAATTTAAACCGTAATCATACATTTAAAATCCTTTTAAGCTCACTCTCCAGATCCGCCAAATCAATCGTTTTTTCAGCCTTTTCACTCAGATCTTTTAGCCAAATTTTGCCCGATTTTAGCTCGTCCTCTCCGACGCAAAGGCAAATCCTAGCGTTAACGTTATCGGCCGCGTTTAGATGCTTTTGTAGTTTTTTAGGCTCGTAGCTCACGAGAACCGGGAGGCTTTTTCTTAAATTTATCGCTATTTTATAGACCGCATCCACGCCCTCGGAGTCCATCGCGCCGATATATACGCCGTTTCTTTTACTCTCACTCTCGCGGCTGCCCAGGATTTCCATTATGCGCTCGATACCCATCGCAAAGCCCACGCCGTAGCTGGCCTTGCCGCCTAGGTACTCGACTAGTCTGTCGTAGCGTCCGCCGCCCGCTACCGCGCTTTGTGCGCCGATCTCGTTTGAAACGAACTCGAACGCCGTTTTACAGTAGTAATCAAGCCCGCGCACGAGTTTTGGATCTATCTCAAACTCCACGCCGTTGCCGCTTAAAATTTCTTGCAGCTTTTTAAACTCGCCTGCGCATTCGTCGTTTAGGCTACCGATTATCAGCGGCGCGTTTTCGTAGATTTTCTGACAGCTTTCCACCTTGCAGTCTAGCACGCGGATAGGATTTGTGAGCTTTCTGCGCTTGCAGTCCTCGCAAATTTGACCCTCGTGCGCGTCTAAAAATTTAACCAACTTTTCGCGGTATGCACCCATACTAGCGGCGTCTCCGAGCGAATTTATAAGTAGCTTGGTTTTGATACCCAGGCGCGAGAAAATCTCGTTTATCATCAAGATAACGCTCGCGTCCTCATAAACGCTAGGTTCATTGAAGCACTCGCAGCCAAACTGATGAAACTCGCGCAAACGTCCTTTTTGCGGGCGCTCGTAGCGAAACATCGAACCGTGATAAAAGTACCGTCTCACGCCGCCCGCGCGGTCAAATTTAGCCTCGATAAAGGCGCGTACGACTCCGGCCGTACCCTCAGGGCGCAGGCAAACGTCGTTGCCGCCCTTGTCCTCAAACTGATACATCTCCTTGCCCACGATGTCGCTACTCTCCCCGACGCTGCGGCGAAAAAGCGCCGTTTGCTCCAGGTGCGGAGCCAGCACGAACTCGTATCCGTAGTTTTTCGCGACCTCTTCGCAGATTTTGATTATCCTCTCGTAAAGTCCCGACTGGGGCGGCAAAACGTCCTTCATCCCCCTTAATGCGCTAATCATTTATAAACTCCTTTATCAAATTCGTTATTTTTTCTTCGTCCCAGGCGGCGTCGATCGTGACGTAGCGGACGCCTAGTTTTTGTAAAATTTCCCCCATCGCGTCCTGCACTCTTAGCAGATAACCAAACCCGCGAGCCTCTATGCCGTCCATCTGCGCGCGCGAGCCTAGGCGCGATCTTAGCGTGCTTTCGTCCGCTTTAAAAAATACTATTTTTTGCGGAAAATTTCCTTGCAGGGCGAATTTGTTTAAGCTTAAAAGCTCTTCAAAGCTAAAATTTCCGCCCGCTAGAGCGTAAGCCATACCCGAAACAAAGCCCCTATCGCTTAAAATTATCTTGCCTGAGTTGGGTTTTATTATTTTACCGAAATGCTCGGCTCTATCGGCCAAAAATAGCAAAATTTCGGCCCTTTTATCCAGGTCGTTTTCCTTTAGTAAAATCTCGCGCAAATTTTCGCCAAGCTTCGTGCCGCCCGGCTCTTTGGTTACGATCGCTTGCGGGTAAGCCGCCGCCAGCCGCGCTATCTGCGTGCTTTTGCCCGCGCCGTCGATACCTTCAAATAAAATATACAAATTTAGCCTTTCAAAGTTTCTAAAATTTCGCCCGGAACTAGCTTGCTGACGTCGCCGTCGTGGCTAAGAACAGAGCGCACGATCGAGCTTGAGATAAAGGCGTTTTTGAGGCTCGGCATCAGATAGACGGTCTCAAGTTCCTCCCAAAGCGTGGCGTTTGCGTAGCCGATTTGTAGCTCGTACTCAAAGTCGCTGACCGCGCGAAGCCCACGGATCACGACGTTTACGCCGCAGCTTTTAGCAAAATCAACGAGCAGGTTATCAAAGCCCACGACCTCGACGTTTTTTAGGTCCGTCGTTGAGATTTTCACCATTTCAACGCGTCTAGCCAAGCTAAAATATGGCTGCTTGCTCTCGCTAGCCGCAACCGCGACGATGACTTTATCGAAAATTTTAGCCGCGCGCTTGATGACGTCGACGTGTCCGTTCGTGACGGGATCAAAGGTGCCGGGATAGATACAAGCTTTCATTTTTCGCCTTTAAATTTTAAAGGATGATTTTACTATTTTATGCCTAAAACAGGACTTTATCTTGCGACTGGCGTAGCTGTTTTTAGCCCCATCTTTTGTAAATTTGATGCTCGAGCCCAAGCAGATCAAGCCACTTGCCGATGATGAAATTTTCCATATCTTCAAGGCTATTTTGACCAGAATAATAACCCAAAACTGGCGGCGCAATAACAGCGCCGAGCGCGGAAAGCTTGGCCGCGTGCTCGAGTGCCAGCGTAGAAAATGGCATCTCTCTAACGCCCAAAATCAGCCTCTTCCGCTCCTTTAGTGCGACTGCGGCGGCGCGAGTTATCAGCGTGTCGGCAAAGCCCGCGTGGATTTTAGCAAGGGTGTTGATAGAGCAGGGCACGACGATAGTAGCGTCTATACCAAACGAGCCCGAGCTCGGAGCCGCAGTAAGATCGGAGTCATCGTGGATGGCGGCGTATTTTTGTAAATCTTGCCAAATTTGATAAATTTCGTCTTTTTGAGCGCTATTTTTATCAAATTCGCTTTTATTTTGAAATTTAGCCCCCTCAAATTTGCCTAAAATTTGAGCGTCTTGCCACTTGTTTTTCTCGCTACTATCAAATTTGCAAATTTGCCCGTTTGTGTCGTCAAGAGCGTAGTTTTCCAAGCCGTCAAATTTTAAAATATTACTGCCTAAATCTTTTGCGCTATCCGAAAATTTACCGTTTTCATCTTGCGATATTTCGTCTCCGCCTCCAAAATCTAGCTCGCCTTGAGCGGAGCTAAAATTTGCAAATTTTGCGTCTTCGTGATCTTTGTCAAATTTGGCGCTACTTTGGTTTGCGTTAAATTTTAAACCCGTCGCACCATTTTTATAAAAAATATCCGTAAAATTTAGCTCTTTTTCCAGTACGTTCATCGCGTTTTTGCTCACGCACAGATGCAACTCGCTTCTTTTTGCTATCTCGCTAGCAAGCTTAAGTCCCAAATTTACGCCGCTTGCGCCGCTAATGCCTAGAAAAATTTTCATCTTATCATCACCTGTTTTTTTGAGACGATTTGAGCGCTGAATACCTTTTTATCGTTGTTTTTGACCTTGATGGTCTCACCTAGATTGCCGTTTTCTAGCGCGGTGACCTCGACTATTATACTGAGCGCCCCGTCGCTAAGCACGGCGTTAACGCGCTCGCCTTTTTTGATTAGTGGCAATGGCGTAAACTGCCGCAGCCGTAGCACTTCGCCGCTTTTTATGTTTTGCTTTGTCGCTAGCCTCGCATTTGGCGCGTCGCTCATCATGTCGGGGCTAAACTCGCCAAGCTCGACCCAGTCTTTTGCAAAGTCGTCTATACCTAGCATCTGGCGCGTCGCGAGTGGCTTAGTAGCCCGCAAAACAGGCATTTTTGCGCTAATCTCGTATCTAAAAAATACGCTTGGCTGCGAGCCGTTTGGCGTGATAAAACTAGCTCTAAAGCTACCTTTTGGATTGATTTTATTTACGTAAATTTTGTCAAATTTGTATTCGTGGAAGTTTTTAGGAAGTTCATTTTGAGGTTCGATGAGCGGAAATTTTACAAATTGCAACCCCTTAAACTCGCCCGAAACCTCTTGTAAAAAGGCGCGCTGCACGAGAGCTAATGTATCGCAGTTTTTGACAAATATCGTCTCTCCGCCGCTTTTATCCTCAAGCTCTAGCCCGTGTTTTTTTAAAATTTCAGCTAAGTCTCGCGAATTTATTTTTGCGGCTTTGTTCTCGCCTAAATTTAAAATCTCGTCGCTTTTGTCCGTAAAGCCCAAGTCCGCAAGCGTGATTTTGCCGTTTGAAACGCAATACATCGGCCAAAGCGCTAAATCTGACGAAAATAAAAAAAAAGGAAAAAATAGTAAGAAAAAAATGGAGCGGGAAACGAGATTCGAACTCGCGACCCCAACCTTGGCAAGGTTGTGCTCTACCCCTGAGCTATTCCCGCACCGTTTAAGAAGTCGCAATTTTAGCAAAAACGTTTTCATTTGTCAAGAAAATTTCAAAATTTTTACGATTTCGCCCGCTTTTAGCTCGTCGAGGCTTTCGCTTGTTACCAAAACGGCGTTACTTTTGATGAGCGGAGTTATCATACCCGAACCAAATTTATTATTATCCGTCACGCAAAATTTGCTTTCATAAAAGCTGCCTAGTACGATATTTTGGCGTCCAGATTTTATTTTTACGTCTTGGCTTAAAACGGCGTCAAATTTTTCTAGTTGCGCGCCCTTTAAAAAAGGAACGACTAGCAAAAAGCACATCAAAAACGCAGCCATCGGGTTTCCAGGCAGGATAAAGACGATTTTTTTATCTTTTATAAAAGCTTTGCTCGGTCGTCCGGGGCGGATATTTACGCCGTCAAAAAGCTCGCTAAAGCCTAAATTTAAAAGCGCCGTTTTCATAAAATCAGCCTCGCCCTTGCTTGCTCCGCCGCTTGTTATGATGACATCAAATTCAGCCGTTTCAAGCGCGTGAGTAGTGCTTTCTAGGTCGTCTTTTATGATGCCCGCGTACGAGCTAGCAAAGCCGAAGCTTTGAAGCAAAGACGCGATGCCTGCGCCGTTTGCGTTGTAAATTTGCTCCTCGCTAGCGTTTTGCCACGGCTCGACCACTTCGTCGCCGCTTGAAAATATACCGATCTTTAGCTCGCGCTCCACGCAGACGCAGTAGATGCCCTGAGCAGCTAGCATCATTACTCTTGCGGGCGTTAAAATTTCGCCTTTTTTTAGCAAAATTTCGCCCGCCTTGACCTCTTCGCCCTTATATCTTAGTGCGTTAAATTTTTTTACTTTGCTTTGCGGCGAGAGCTTGCCGTCCTGCAAAATAGCGTCCTCAAAAGGCACGACGGTGTCGGCATTTATCGGCATTTTTGCACCGGTCATTATCTTTACGCATTCGCCTTTTTTTAGCGCGATTTCAGCCTCATCGCCCGCCAGCACGGTTGCCGCGACGCTTAACGGCTCGTTAAAATCGTCAAATTTAAGCGCGTAGCCGTCCATCGCGGCGTTGTCGAAGGATGGCAAATTTTTAACGGCAACGACGTCCTGCGCTAAAATTTTGCCCGTCGCGCGCTCAAGGCTCACAAACTCGCCGTAGCCGTCAAATTTAGCTTTTTCTAGGATCAAATTTTGAGCAAGCTCTAGCGTCATTTTACTCCTCCAGCCTGCGTATTTTTGCGCCCAGAGCCGCTAGCTTGCGCTCTAGTCCCTCGTAGCCTCTATCCAGGTGATAAATTCTGTGCACGCGGCTAATTCCGTTTGCTGCAAGGGCAGCTAGCACTAGGGCCGAGCTTGCGCGCAGATCGGTAGCCATCACGTCTGCGGCGTTTATCTCGCCTCCGCCGTAGATCGTAGCGATGTGCCCGTTTAGGCGGATGTCCGCACCCATACGCGTGAGCTCGCTAACGTGCATAAATCGGTTCTCAAAAAGCCTCTCGTCGATCGTGCTAACGCCGTTTGCCACGAGCGAGAGCGCCATAAACTGCGCCTGCATATCGGTCGGAAATCCCGGAAACTCAGTCGTCACGATCTCGACGGGATTTACGTTTTTAGCCGGCATTATCGTGATTTTGTCGCCGTCCAAGACGGTTTCAAAGCCCATTTGGTTAAATTTAGTAAGCACGGCTCGCAAATGCGCGGCGTTGGCGTTTGTGATAGTAACTTGCGAGTTCGTGATCGCTCCGGCGCAAAGATATGTTCCCGCTTCGATCCTATCTGGGATGACCGTT
>CALIWP010000277.1 GCA_938046705.1 uncultured Campylobacter sp.
AAAAACTTAACCGCTAGTTTTTGAAATATATTTTCTTTTTTGCGTTTGCTAAGTAAAAATTTTGCCGTCTGGCTTCTACCAAACATCACCGCAAAGGTGCATGGCGTCATGCCTAGTCCATTATTTGCTTCGATATCGGCCCCAGCATCAACTAGCGCTTTTACTACATCTAAGTGCCCCTTAAATGCAGCGCCCGCAAGCGGAGTTTGCCCGCGGTCGTTGCGTTCATCTACTCTAGCGCCGTTTGAGAGTAGCATATTTACGGTATTTAGAGCATTGTTATAACTAGCCAGCATCAAAAGCGTATCGCCTTTAGCTGATTTTAAATTTACGCTAAGCCCCGCCTTTATCATCTTTTCTAGCTCGTCTGCTTCGTCTTGTCTGGCAAAATCAAGCGCCATGACGCAAAGTTCGCTATATCTTTGCTCTTCAGCCTGCGTTAAATTTGTCAAATTTTAGCCTTTAGCGCTGCTTTGACGCCGTTTGCGTACTCTGGCGAGATTTGCTCAAAATGCCCTATTGCGCGCTCTTTTATCGCTTCGCTCACACCAGCCATGCTCTCTGCGATATTGCTAAAAAGCTGTGATTTTTGGCTATCGTTCATTAGTGCAAAAAGCGCTCTAGGTTGCGAGTAATAATCCTGATCCTCGGCTCTATGGTCGTATCTTTGCATTGCGCCTTCTAAATTTATATCAGGCTCTAGCAGGCTTCTATCTTCTTTGCCGCCGCCAAAGCTGTTTGGCTCATAGTAGGCCTTGTCGTCGAGTTCATACATTCCGTTATTCATCGCACCGCCCACGACGTAGGTGTTTATTTCGCTTATCGGACGATTTACGCTTAGCTGCGCGTAGTGCGTGCCTATGCGGTATCTTTGAGCGTCCGGATAGCTAAAGATTCTGGCTTGAAGCATTTTATCGGGGCTAAAGCTGATACCAGGGACTATATTTGACGGGCTAAATGCGGCTTGCTCTACTTCGTTGAAGTAATTTTTAGGGTTTTCATTTAGCGTCATGACGCCAACGTCGATAAGCGGAAATTCCTTATGCGACCATGTTTTGGTTAGATCAAACGGGTTAAATTTGACGCTTTTTGCTTGATCTTGGGTCATTATTTGGATTTTAAAATCCCAACTTGGAAAATCTCCTTTTTCTATGCTTTCAAAGAGGTCTCTTTGGTTGCTCTCCCTGTCTTTTGCGATTATTTGCGCGGCTTCATCGTTGGTTAAATTTTTAATGCCTTGACGAGTTTTAAAGTGAAATTTGACCCAAAATCTCTCGTTTTTGTCATTTATAAAGCTATAGGTGTGGCTGCCAAATCCATGCATATGGCGGTAGCTAGCAGGTATGCCGCGGTCGCTCATTAAAATCGTAACTTGGTGCATAGTTTCAGGGCTTAAGCTCCAAAAATCCCAAGCGGCTTCGTTTGAGCGTAGATGCGTGCGCGGGTCGCGTTTTTGAGTATGGATGAAATCCGGGAATTTATACGGGTCTTTGATGAAAAAAATCGGAGTGTTGTTTCCGACTAAGTCCCAGTTGCCCTCTTTTGTGTAAAATTTAATCGCAAAGCCCCTTACGTCGCGCTCGGCATCAGCCGCTCCGGCCTCTCCGGCTACGGTAGAAAATCTCAGGAACAGTCTCGTTTTCTCGCCTTTTTGCAAGACATTTGCTTTCGTATAGCGCGAGATATCGTGCGTGATCTCTAGCGTACCGTACGCAGCGCTACCTTTTGCATGAACGGCTCTTTCCGGGATGCGTTCTCTGTTTTGGTGGGCTAGTTTTTCAAGTAGTTGATAATCTTGCAGCATTATGCCGCCACGGCTGCCAGCAGTGAGCGAGTTTTGATTGTCGGCTATCGGATTGCCTGAAGTGGTAGTTAGTTTTTTCATATTTTTTCCTTTTTAATAAAAATTATTATTTCGGAATTATACTTATTAAGAATAAAATTTTTCTTAAAT
>CALIWP010000278.1 GCA_938046705.1 uncultured Campylobacter sp.
CCAATAAAGCTCACAAAAACTACAAGAATTAATGTCAAGCAATTTAGATTTTACCTTAAAACAATCATCCAAAAATCGCCAGATAAAACTACTTTACAAACGGCAACTCAAATTTAATCCACTCATAGTCGAGTCCGATTTTCGTCACAGCCTCGTAGCAAATCGCGCTAATAAGCCCCGCAAAAAGCCCAGCAACCATATCGTCGCCCATCACACCCAGCCCGCCTTTTACGTTTTTGTCGATGCGGCCGATCACGGAAGGCTTTAGGATATCAAACGCTCTAAAAAACAGGACCGAGAGCGCAAACTGCACCGCCGTAGCGCCGCTGATAGAAATCGCCAGCCAAACGCCTGCAACCTCGTCTATCACGATGCTGCCATGATCATGCACGCCGGTTTTAGCCTCATAGTCGTCGATGATCTTGATGCTATACAAAAAAAGACAAATCGAAACTAAAAACAGCGTGGAAGCGGGCAAAAACATCAAAAATCCATACGCTGCGACCGCACCTGCTATAGAACCCACTGTGCCTGGAGCTTTAGGGCTAAGCCCAGCGCCAAAAAACGTTAAAAATAACCTTTGCATATTTTTCCTTGAAATCAAATTTAAATAATGTAGTGCTTTTGTTCGCCGATTTTTAGTGCGATTTTAGCAAATTTAGCCCGCAAATTTCAAAATTTGAACGCCAAATTTTCGCGGATTTCGAATATTTTCAAATTTGACGGCAAAATGCGCTAAATTTATTAGATCTTACAACCGCAAATTTCAATCCGTACTTTCAGCAATCAAATTTAAATTTTCCAAACTACAATACAAATTCGCCGCAACGCTGTGCAATATCGTCAAATTTAACGTCAATCAAAGCACGGACGCCTTACGCCAAACAAACCGCGCTACCCTCCGCGCAATAAATGTATAGCGTCAAATTTTAGAGTTTTTGCGGTGCGGGTCTAGGCGAGTAAAATTTGCGAATTTGAACATAAAAAACCAAGATAAGATACAAGCTCACAATGCTAATGCAAAGCAGTCACTCAGTAAATTTTAGCGGCTATAAAACGCGTAGTTTCCCGAGCCAAATTTTACTCTACCCTAATTTGCGGCTCTTGGAAAGCGACCTCAAGCGCAGCGAAACTGCACAAAATCTCTCTCAAAACGAGCCGCAGTGTAAAAGCTAAATTAAGCAAAAAAGCGCCAAACAAACAACGCATGGATATAGCAATAGCCCAGCTTCTGTAAATACTTCGACGCAACATAAGCCGAAAGCAAATTTAAGTCAGCGACGTCGTCTGATAAAGCTTCATCAAATTTTCGTAAAACTCTCTCTCCGTCTGCTTTTCGAGCAGCCCGTTGCTAGGAAAAAGATCGTCGCAAAGCTTTTGGATATTTTCAAATCGGTTCGGAAAAAGCTCGCTCAGTATCATCGCTGAGATATCGCGCCGCATGAGGATCGCAGGAGGCAAGATGCCCGCTAGTAGCAGCGTTTTTAGGGTCTGGGCGTGGTATTTGATATGGTGATGCTGGCCGTGCGGGCAGGTCTTGGTGCTAACTAGCGTCTTGCACTCGTCGCAGTAGACGAGCTCGGGCAGTACTACGATATCTAAATTTAGATCGTTTTTATAGCGCTCCAGCACCGTGTGAGCGACGTTGTGATCGTAAAACATCCCGATACCGGCGTGATTTTGCCCGACTATGAGCTTATGGGCGCCCAGCCTATGCGCCGCGATGCACTCTAGCGTCGGGTTTAGGTGCGAGCTAAAGAGATTTGAGTTCTCAAAAGGCACGATGATCAGGCGGTTTTTGGGGACGTAGTTTTGGATGAAGTATTCCAGCACGCTTTTTTTGAGCGAAAAGCTCATCATCTCGTCCGCGCCGTGGCTTTTCAGTAAAAATAGCAACACCAGATCGGAGCTGTCTATCGTCATCCTGATCAGGCGCTCGTGCGCGCGGTTAAATGGCTCCGCGGTTAGCATGATCGCCGAGATTTTTCGGACGTTTTGCTCCCTTTTGACCTCTTCGATCAGCTTTCTTACCTCGGCTAGCTTATCGTCGTAGATTTTTATCTCGCCGCTTACGGCCAGTTCGCCGCTTTGGCTTTGCTGTGCGGGCGCGGCTTCGTTCGCGCGAAAGATATTTTGCGAGCTTTTTTCGGCGTTAAATTTAAAAACCTCGCCGACCTCGATATACCCCACGACCTTGCCGCCGTTGATAAGCTCGATATGATCGCCCTTTGAGGCGTTTTTTATCGTTTCTTGATTGCGATTGCCGTGTGGCGCAAAGACAAAAGTATATGGCATCGGCTCGCCGGCCAAAAAGCCCGTCTCATAGATCTCGTTCACCTCTTTTTCGTTCATTAGACGGTTAAATTTACTAAAAATTTGATTTTCTATGAGATCAAGCGCGCCGAAAGCCTCGTCGTTTATCCAAACGGCGTTATTTTTTCTTGACGACGTCATATTTTTTCCTCTTTTCCCAAAGCGATTTGCGCGAGATTCCTAGCTTTTTGCTAAGCTCGGTGTCGGGGTATTTGTCCTGATAGTTTACGATGATGTGCTTGATGTAGTCGTCGATCGTCAAAATTTCGTCGATTTGGAAATTTTTCTCGTCGCTTGTGATGTTTAGCGTCTCCATCGGCGCTTCTTCGTTTGGATTGGTCGAGCTTGCGATGAGCCTGCGCTTGGCAGCGAGAGATACGATCTGGTTTTTGGCCTCTTGGCGTAAAATTTGAAAATTTGAAAAATATAAAAGCGTGCGCGGATTTGCCGCGGCCACGGCCTCCACATCAATACCGGGCTCAAGCGGCACGTACTTAAAGCTCAAATTTAGCGCCTTTGCGTATTCGAAAACGAAGTTATCGGCGTTTATCATTTTATTGCACTTGATGAGAAGCGGTAGCTTTATACGCTTAAAGTCGAAATTTAGCGCCGAGACGGCCTTAAAATGATAGTTTAGGTAGTCCTGATAGGTCTTTATAAATGTTTGCAGACGCCTAAACTCTTCGAAATGTTTGATCTTTCGCACCAGCTCCTCGATCATAAACGGCTTTTGTATGTAGTCGCTCGCACCCGCTTTTATCGGGATCGAGACGGTGTCGTTGCTGATATAGGTGATGAGCAGGATGACGACGGAGTCTTTAAATTTTTGTATGATTTTTAGCGTCTCGTCGCCCGCAAACGCGCTAGAGAGCAACACCACGTCAAAGTGCACGTCCTTGCCGCCCTCTTTTGCCTTCTGCTCGGGCCCACTTTTCATCGCCTCCGCCGCGCTCCTTGCGATCTCGCACTCGTAGCCTAGATCTTCTAGCTTTGATGCGATGCTTTGGGCTAGGTAGATTTCGTTTTCTATTATCAAAACTCTCATTTTTTTACTTTCGTCGTTTTATTTTTGCGTCCAGTCGTAAATTTTTAGACTCGCGCACGCCGTGGCGGCTATACCCTCGCCTCGCCCCGTAAAGCCTAGCTTCTCGGTCGTCGTGGCCTTTACGTTTATGCGGCTAGGAGTCAAATTTAGCGCATTTGCGATGTTTATTTCCATCGCAGATTTAAATTTACTAAGCTTTGGCCTCTCGGCGATGACGGTGACATCGGCGTTTATAAGCTCAAATCCAACGCTTTGAACGAGCCTATATGCTTCTTTTAGTAACATAGCAGAGTCCGCACCCTTAAATTTATCGTCGGTATCTGGGAAATGCTCGCCTATATCGCCCAGACCGGCCGCTCCTAGTATGGCGTCTATGAGCGCGTGGATAGCTACGTCGCCGTCGGAGTGAGCCTTTAAATTTCGCTCAAAAGGGATTTTTTCGCCGCCGATTGTTACGAAACTTCCCTCTTTTTTCTCTTCTTCAAAGGCATGCACGTCAAAACCGTTGCCCACGTAAATTTCGCTTGAGGGCGCGCCAAGGCCGCAAATTTTAAAAAGGTCGTCTTTAAATGTGATTTTTCTAGCGTTTTCATCGCCCTGCACGTACCAAATTTTACCGCCCGCAGCCGCTATCGCCGAGCTATCGTCGGTGTAAATTTGACCCGCTTCAAGCGCGCTTTTTAGCATTGCCGTGCGCGAGAGCTGCGGCGTCTGGATGAGTTTTATCTGCTCTCTATCGACGGC
>CALIWP010000279.1 GCA_938046705.1 uncultured Campylobacter sp.
AAATTTGGCTAGAATTTTTTAGTTTTCAGAGATAAGCGTCTTTTTTTTGCATTTTGTGCACTCTATAAATGTTCCTTTTTTAAGCTCTTTTTTGATCATATCGCCGCCGCATTCGTCGCATTTTTCGGCGACCGGCTCATAGTTTGAGACGAAGTCGCATTTTGGATAATTTGCGCAACCGTAAAATTTACCCCTACGGCTGATGCGCTCGACGATGTCGCCGCCGCATTTTGGACACGGTACGTCGATCTTTTTTAGCTCTTTTTTCGGTTTTGCGGGCGCTTCGCCTTCCTGCGCGCCTTGCTCAGCTTTGGCGATATTGCGCGAGTATTTGCATTTCGGGAAATTTCCGCACGCGATAAATTCGCCGTAGCGCCCTTTTCGCAGTAGTAGCTCGCCGCCGCACTCAGGGCACTTTTCGCCGATAGGGGTGGCTACTTTTTGGCTTTTTATGCCTGTTTTGCCTGCCGAGATTTTATCCATAAACGGATGATAAAAATCGCTCAAAAGCTTTTGCCAGTCGGCTTTGTCTTCTGCGACGTGGTCGAGCTTTTCTTCCATATTCGACGTAAATTCGCTATCGACGATATCGCTAAAATGCTCCTCCAAAACTCCCATCATCGTAAAGGCGATCTCGTTTGGCACGAGCTGCTTTTTCTCGACTTTGACGTAGTCGCGAGAGGTCAGTAGCGAGATGGTCGGCGCGTAGGTGCTAGGGCGCCCGATGCCTAGGCTTTCTAGCTTTTTAACGAGTCCGGCCTCCGAGTAGCGAGACGGCGGCTCGGTGAAGTGCTGCGAGCTTTTGATGCTTTGCAGGCTCATTTCGTCGCCGATTTTTAGGTCGGGCAAAATTTTATCCTTATCCATATCGCCGTAAACGCGGTAAAAGCCGTCAAACAGCACCTTGCGGCCGCTTATTTTAAACTCACCTTTTGCGCCAGCGACGAATACGTTTTGCGTTTGGCTAATGCTAGCGCTCATCTGGCAGGCTAAAAAGCGGTTGTAGATGAGCGTGTAGAGGCGTAGTGCGTCTTTTTCGAGATACTGCGCGGCGATAGCGGGCGTGAAGCTGAGGTTTGTTGGGCGGATAGCCTCGTGGGCCTCTTGCGCGCCTTTACTTTTGGTGGCGTAAAATTTAGCCTTGGCAGGCAGATAGCGTTCGCCATACTCTTTTTCTATCATCTCGCGCGCTGCCGCGACGGCTTCTTTGGCGAGATTTAGGCTGTCCGTTCTCATGTAGGTTATCGCGCCCATGAAGCCCTGATGCGTCTGCACGCCCTCGTATAAATTTTGCGCGATCATCATCGTTTTTTTCGGGCTAAAGCCTAGGCGGTTGCTCGCGCTTTGCTGTAGCGTCGAGGTCATGAACGGTGGCGCGGGCTCGGTTTTGCGCTCTTTGGCTTCGATCTCGCGGACGCTAAATTTATCGCTTTTTAGATTTTCTACGATAAATTTGGCTCTATCGCCGTTTGTTATCGTTAGCTTTTCTATCTTTTGCGCTTCAAATTTAACCAGCTCGGCGTCGAGGTCTTTTTTAAAAACGGCGTCGATACTGTGGTATTCGATCGGTTTAAAGTCGCGTATCTCGCGCTCTCTATCTACGATGATTTTTAGAGCGGCGCTTTGCACGCGTCCCGCACTTAGCCCTTTTTGGATTTTTAAATTTAACAGCGGCGAGAGCTTGTAGCCAACGATTCGGTCTAGCAGGCGGCGTGCTTGCTGCGCATTTACGCTATCCATATTTATCGTGCGCGGGTTCTTTAAAGCGGCTTCGATGGCGCTTTTGGTTATCTCGTGAAACACGATGCGAGGCAGGCTCTCGGGCTTTTTGCCGATGGCTGCGGCGATGTGGTAGGCGATGGCCTCTCCTTCGCGGTCCTCATCGGTCGCGAGGTAGATTTGGTCGGCATTTTTTGCGAGTTCTTTGATCTCTTTGACGATCGCGGAGTGATCGGCGCTGATCCTATACTCGGGCGTAAATTTTTCACCCTCGATCTTGATACCAAATGCCGTCTTTGGCAGATCTCTTATGTGGCCTTTTGATGCGATGACGTCGTAGCCTGGTCCGAGGAAATTTTTTATCGTTTTGGCTTTCGCGGGGGACTCCACGATGATTAAGCTTTTCATTAATATAGCCTTTTTAATTTTTTGCGGTAATTGTAGCAAAAATTTTAAATTAATGGCATTAATTTACCGTTTGAATTTAAATTTGACTTGGAAAAATGGGATAAAATTTGAAGCAAAAAGTCGAGCGGGTAAAACTCGACTTTAAAATTCACTTCTAAAGAGCAGGCGTCAAATTTGGCACCTGTATTAACTATTATTTTTGGAGATGTCTTAATTATTGGTGTTTGGGTTTTTGAAATCTAAGACCGCCGAAGCGGCCTTAAAGTGTTAGTCTTAAAACATTTTTCCAGCTACGCGGGGTTGCCCCCGCTTCGCGTAGAAATTTTACGTTTTTCCAGCTACGCGGGATAAATCCCGCTTCGCGTAGAAATGCTTTCGACTACTGGAGTAGTCTCAAGACATTTTGCTGAACAGAGTTAGCTTGGCTCATAGCATAACTTCCTGACTGAGCAAGGATGTTAAACTTAGAGAAGTTTGCTGACTCGGCAGCGAAATCAACGTCTCTGATTTGAGATTCAGCTGATTTTACGTTTACTTGAGTAACTGTGATATTGTTTACAGTTGCAACAAGCTGATTTTGAACAGAACCTAGGTCTGAGCGGATCTGATCAAGAGTTTTCTGAGCAGACTCAGCGATATCCATAACAGCCATTGCGCCGCGTAGAGTCATAACGCCTGCTGATTGGTTAGAGCTTATATCGGCTTTCATTCTTTGGAAGCCCATAGCAGTTGCTAGTTTTTTATCTATCTGTCCGCGAATATCTCTCATGGCTACAGATTGCTGTGCGCCACCGTCAGATGAGAACGCTACTGAGAGCTTAGTGCCTCCGCCGCCTTTCATTTTGATATCTCTGCCGTCTAGTCTTACTAGGTTTAGTCTACCTATAAAGCCTGATTTATCTTTCGCGCCGATAACTTTATCGATATCTTTGCCAGCAAAGCTCATAGCGCGACCGTCGCGGCTAGTAAGAACCATCTTGCCTTCTGTATTTATAGAAGCTTCAACGCCGGTTTGGTCTTTTACTCTGTTGATAGCGTTTACTAGGGCGCCGTTGGCATCGTTTGCTTGCACATCCAAATCACCGATCTTTACGCCGTTGATAGCAAAGCTTTGGATAGAGGCTTTTTCTACGGCCTTGCTCATGATGCGAGTTACATCGTAAGTAGCTCTGATACCTGTTTTATCAGATACTTTATTGATGTTTTCAGCTAAAGCGCCTATTCCTTTTCCAAGACCTGTTGAAACGGTAGCAGCAGCGACTTTTACGTTGTTTACGCCGTCAACGTTTAGGAAAGTAAGAGATACTACGTCCATTTTAGTTAGTAGCTTAGAGCTCTCAAATCTCGTTAGGCCGATCTTATCTGATGTAGTAGCACCGATAGAGGCTTTAACTGTTTGGTTTGAGTAAGCGCCGATTTGGAACTCTTTGTTAGAGAATGTTCCGTTTAGTAGCTGCTGACCATTGAAAGACGTTGTATTTCCAATGTTGTCTAGCTCTTCCATTAGGCGAACGATGTCGGCTTGTAGCGCTTGACGAGAATCTGTTGTTTGACCGTCTTGAGCTGATTGAGTAGCTTTTACCTTGATCGTGTCTAGGATTTTTAGCTGCTCGTCCATAGCCTTATCCGCTACTTGGATGATACCGATAGCGTCGTTACCGTTGTTGATAGCTTGACCAAGCGCGCTAGCTTGAGAGCGAAGGCTATCAGCGATAGCAAGACCAGAAGCGTCATCTGCTGCAGTTTGGATTCTCAAACCTGAGCTAAGTTTACCCAAAGAAAGAGAAAGGTTGCGGTTGTTACCGACTGCGTTTGCGTGTGTGTTTAGAGCGTTGATGTTCGTGTTAATACGAAAACTCATTGTAAATCCTTTTAAAGTTTAATTACGACTTCTTG
>CALIWP010000280.1 GCA_938046705.1 uncultured Campylobacter sp.
TATTAAAAAATATGATCGACTCCCTCGAGCTGTTTTTTGCTGAAGTAAAAGGCGTAAGCGACGGCATCGAGGCGCTAGACGAGGCTATGAGCGGTTCATACGACGCCCTCGTCCTAGACGTCAGCGTCCCGCACATGGACGGTCTAGAAGTAGCCAAAAAGATCCGCTCTGCAAACCGCAAAATCCCGATCGTAATCATTTCAAGCCACACCGAGCAGGAGTATTTGTGGCGTGCAGTTGAGCTAAAGATCACGAGATATCTCTCAAAGCCCTACGATAAAGATACGTTTATAAAAGCGCTAGAAGACGTTGCGATGGAGCTCATCGATCATACGCCGATGTTTAGTATCAACGACGACCTTAAATACGACTTTAGCAAAAAAATCATATATATAAAGGAAGAAGCCTGTCGCCTCTCCAAAAGCGAAAGCAAGCTTTTGGAGTATTTTTTAAACAACAAAAACCAAACCATCACTTACGAGCAGCTGTTTGACTACATGTGGGAATTTGAACAGCCGACCAAAGAAGCCATCAAAACCATCGTAAAAGAGCTACGCCGCAAGATCGGCAAAGACACAATCAAAAATTTATACGGCGTAGGATATCTATGTGAAGTCCAAATTTAAATTTATTATCCTACTGCTCGTCGTTTTATACGGCGCCATTACCGTTTTGGTTTTTAACTTTTACCGCGATCTTGCGCTAAAAGACGCCAAGCAGGAGGCCGTTTACGTGCTAGATGCGATGAACGGCATACGCGACTACATCTCTACCGTCCAGCGCCCGCTCATAGATGAGCTAAAAGATCACGGCATCATAGACAAAGACCTTTTTGACCCCAGACTCATGTCCTCATCCTACATCACGCGTCAAATTTACAAAATCCAGCTCGCTAAAAAAAACATAAACTACGACTACAGGCTAACGGCGACGAATCCGCTAAATCCCGAACACGAGGGCACGGAGTTTGAAAATGAAATTTTAGAAGGGTTTAAGGAGGGCAAATACGAGGTCTACTCAGATATCATCAAAGACCAAAACGCCTCGTACTTTTTCGTAGGCCTTCCGGTCAAAAACTCCCACCCGTCTTGCGTCGAGTGCCACAACATAAACAGCGCGCCTAAAAAAATGCTCGAACAATACGGAAATTTAAATAATTTCGAGGGCAAAGTCGGCGACACGATAGCGATGGTGAGCTTTAAAATCCCGGTAAAAAGCATTCTACTTTATCATAAACAGGAGTTTATCGTTAGCGGCGTGGCGATCACGGCGATATTTGCGGCGTTTTTATTTTTCGTTTATAAAATCCACAAAAGCAACGAAAAAACCAAGTTGCAAAACGAGCTTTTGATGATAAATCAAAGCCGCCTGGCCTCGATGGGCGAAATGATCGGCAACATCTCGCATCAGTGGCGCCAGCCTCTAGCGCAGATCAGCTCGACTTTGGTAAATTTGGAGCTTTACTCCGAGCGAGGCAAACTAAGCGAGCAGAGGCTAAAAGAGGCCATCGAGGAGGCAAACGAGCAGGTCAAATTTATGTCTGACACCATCGAGGACTTTAAAAATTTCTTTAATCCAAATATGCCAAAGAGCGAATTTGACGCAGGGCAGGCCATAGAGCAGGCTTGTAAAATTTTAAACGCGACGCTCAAAAGGCACGTCATCGACGTAAAAGTCGAGATAAAAGAAAATTTTACGCTTTACGGCAACATAAACGAACTTATTCAAATTTTAATTAACATTATAAATAACGCCAAAGAAGCATTTTTAAACCTGCCGCAAGAGCGGGCGCAAGCAAACAGATGGCAAATTTTAATAACCGCCCTTTTGCAAAACGGAGAACGCGCGATAACGCTCGAAAATAACGCCGGTAATATAGATAAAGGCGTGATAAATAAAATTTTCAAGCCGCATTTTACTACGAAAAAATCAGGCAGTGGGCTTGGACTGTATATGAGTAAGGTAATAGCCGAAAAAAATAACGCCCGAATTTACGCGCAAAATATAAATCAAGGCGTAGTATTTACTATTAAATTTAAAAATTCATAATTTATTAAATTTCCCCTTTTTTCGCCCCCTTTTTACGATAGCATTATCAGTATGAAATCTTTTTGATTTTAGATCCAAAATTTATAAGGAGGGCGCAATGAGGAATTTAAGTAAAACCTTATTAGGTTTGCTTATGGGCGTTAGCGTCTTCGCATCGCAAGCCTGTTGCGAAGAACACAACATGCAGATGTCTCAACAAGCGCGAGACGTCATAGCAAACCCAAAAGGCACGCTTCAAACTAGAGGCGTAATATCCTTGCAAGACTACATCGTAGAGGAGCAAGAGATGTATGAGTGGCTGTTTAAAAACCACCCGATTTTCACAAAATACGGCGGTAAAACAGTCGGTAAACTAGACGTTCACGACCGTGGACTTGAGTGGCTTGCCGAAGGTCACGGCTTTGACATGTCAAAAGCTAGTAAAAGAGACGGCGGTAAAGGCTACAGCTCTATGATGTATAGGATACCGGCTGGTTCGTCTTTGCAGTTTCCTAACAAATTCATAGGATCCGAAAAGTGCGGCGAGTGCCACCCTGCGCAGTACGAGGTATGGAGCAGATCGCGCCACGCCACTACTATCCGCTTCCCTGGCGAGCACCCAGAGGTTAACAACAACCTAACCGATCCGGTATTTAGCCCAGACACTGCGTCCATCTTGCCTCAAGGTATTACTCCAGATGTTATTTATGCGACCGTCGGACACCTAAGAACCAAATTCGGCTACATAGACGCGTGGCTTTTGCGCGGAACTTACCACGTAGAGGGCGGTTTGCTACGAGACGGCACAGGTCAGATCGTAGCAGGCGGTAACCAATTCCAAAGAACTTGGGCGTTAAATTTAACTCCTGAAACAGTTAAGAAAATCAAAGATTTCGTTCCTGATTTCCCAGAAACTCTAGCTGATTACGGCGATAACGGCGGATACGTCAGAGGTCTAGCCTCATACGCCGCTAAATACAAAAAGTCAATGTTCTTCCAAGCAAACGGCTCTTACTGCGAAGTTTGCCACCCGTTCAAATTTGACTTTAAAACCAAGAAAGAGTTCTATGCGGCTCTGGGTAATGCTAAAGAGCTTCAAAAACACACTATCTCCAAAGGCGTAAGCTGTGAGGAGTGCCACGGAGCAGGCGGTCACCTTGACGGAGCTACAAACTTTAGAACATCAAACTGTGAACGCTGTCACCAAAGATTTAACTACAGCCCAGACCTAGCTAGAGCCAATCCTCTAAACCAAGGCAAGCTTGACCTATCTCTAAGCTCTAAATTTAAATCAATGGGACCAGGATGCGGATCTGAGGGTTCACAATCATACTTTACCGCTCACTACGATAAAGGTATGCGCTGCACCACTTGCCACGATCCTCACGATAACACAGGTCCGGTTGTAGGCGACAAGACTATCAAAGGCGTAAACTATAACTCAGAGCAAGGCTACCTAAGCGCGCTTTACACTAAACCGAAGATCAGAAAAGATTGTCAAGATTGCCACAAAGAGCAAGCATATATCGCTTCTAGAGCCGATACGCACAAAGACAACACTTGCGCATCTTGCCACATGCCATTCATGATGAGCTGCGAGAACTTCTACGCTATCCAGTTCCAAGATAACGCTGGATTTGATACTCAAAGAAGATCTCACATCTGGAAAATCGACGTAGATCCTGCTAGAAAATCTCTAGTTGCGGGCGACGCGGCTAAAGGACCAAGAGACACTAAAGATTGGCACTTCCAAAGAGATAAAAACGGACATAACTTCGTTGACCTAATGTGGGCGTGCGCTAGAACGTCTTGGGCGGATAAAGATATGCAAGATACTAAAGGCTGCCACAGCCCTGTACTATCTGAGCTAAAACCTACCCTACACTTCAAGAACCAAAAACAGGTTTACGACGAAGTAATGGGATGGCAAACCCCTGTTAAAAACGACTTCTCTCAAGTCAAAATCGGTATCGAGGGACTTTACGCTATCTTAGAAACTAAGAAACTAAGCCCTAGCGATAAGACAAGAGTTTATGAGCTAATCGAAAAAGCGCAAGACACAGTCGACTTGCTACAAAAAGACGGCTCATGGGGTATGCACGGCTTTAAATATACAAAACAAAGACTCGACGCTTCTAAAGAGTACATCAAAGAAGCCCAAAGAATCATAAACAACAATTTATGATGCGATTACGGACGCCGCAAAAGCGCGGCGTCCAAATTTAATAAGGTAAATTTATGCGTTTTAAACTTAGCAAAAACCCGATTTTAGCTCTTTGCCTAACGGCCGGTTGCGTCTTGTGCGCTAGCGCGGCGGATAAAGAGGCGATGACGCAAGAGCAAAAAGAATCATACAGCATCGGAATTTCAACCGGAACCTATATCTCCGCACAACTAAAAAAACAAGAAAGCCTAGGCGTTAAATTTGACAGCAAGTCTATTTTAGACGGCTTTGCAGACGCCTTTAAAAAAGAACAAAAACTAACGGACGAAGAAATAATCTCCCTACTCAATCAGAGGGACGAAAAATTAAATAAGCTAACCCAAGACGCGCTTAAAAAAGCGCTTGAAAAAAATTTAAAAGAGGGCGAAGAATTTATGGCGAAAAACGCCAAAAACAAAAAGGTCAAAACGACTAAATCAGGGCTTCAGTACGAAGTCATGGCAGTCGGCGACGGTGACAAACCAAGACCTGAGAGTGTAGTCGCGCTAAACTACAAAGCCTACCTCATAAACGGCAAAGTTTTTGACGATACGTACTCTAGAAACGAGCCTGCGATCCTTTCTATGGTAAATTTGATAGACGGCTTGCAAGAAGGCCTCATGATGATGAACGGTAACTCAAAATATAAATTCGTCATCCCGTCTCACCTAGCTTACGGAGACGAGGGCGCAGACGAGATACCGGGCGGCTCGACGCTGATTTTTGAAGTCGAGCTAGTAAAGGCGCTAAAACCTGGCGAGCTAGCCGGCGCAGCCAAAAAACTAAGCGAAACTCAGCCGCGAAATTTCCATGGCGCACATAGCCACGGAAGTAGCGTTGGTAGATAAATTTAGGATATTTAATCCATACGGATGGAGAAGAATATGAAAGAGCAAAATACAAGAAGGACGTTTTTTAAATTCCTTGCTTCGGGCGCGGCGGTTGCGGGAGCGACTAGCGTACTGGGCAAGAGTATAAATTTAGACGCCCCTACGGAAAACGGCAAAAAGCCGCACTACGGCATGATCTTTGATCAGAACAAATGCGTCGGCTGTACCGACTGCGAGATCGCCTGTAAAAAGGTAAAT
>CALIWP010000281.1 GCA_938046705.1 uncultured Campylobacter sp.
CGGCAATGGGTCAGGCCTTTTTCTCGCTATCTATCACGGGCTCGGGTATGATCGTCTACGGCGCGTACCTATCAAAGGACGAGGACGTCGTCGATAGCGCACAAAAGACGGCGATCTTTGATACGATCGCGGCGATGACGGCGGCGCTAGTTATGTTGCCTGCGGTATTTGCCTACGGTATGGATCCGGCGGCGGGACCCGGGTTACTTTTCGTAACGCTACCTAAAATTTTACAAGACATGCCGGGCGGTCAAATTTTCGCGATTATTTTATTTACGGCGGTGATTTTTGGCGGCGTGACCTCGCTACAAAATATGTTCGAAGCCGTCGCCGAATCGATAATGCACAAATTTCCTAGCCTAAAGCGCGGCGTCGTGCTGATCGCGCTTTGCATAATATGCTTTGGTATCGGCGTAAATATGGAAGCCATAACTAGCTGGGGGCCGTGGATGGATTTCGTATCGATCTATATCATCCCTATCGGCGCGGTGATTGGCGCGGTGTCATGGTTTTGGGTTATCAAAAAAGAAGAGATCATGGACGAGATCAACACGGGCGCGGCAAAAAAACAAGGCGAGTTTTGGTATTTTACGGGCAGATATATCTATGTGCCGATGGCGCTTACGCTTTGTATCATCGCGCTTAGCATGCATATATCGTTTTAAAGGGGAAGATAGTGGAAAAATATACATTTTCGGATTTAGCGTATGATGTTTTAAATAATAGCCGTGAGCCGCTTAAGTCTCAAGAAATTTGGCAAAAAGCAGTTGAATTAGGTTTTGATAAGAAGCTGAATTCTGGCGGTATAACACCTAAGGATAGTTTGGCTGCACTGCTTTATACTAATGTAAAAAAACAAGATTCAAAATTTATTGCACTTTCTCGTCAGCCGACGAGATTTGGACTAAAGGGGCGTAAATATCAAGAAATTGCAGAATCAAAAAAAGAAATTGATTCGGAAAATTGTGTAGCATTGGAGCAAAAGGTAAAAAAAGAGAAATTTAAAGAACGAGATTTACATCCTTTGCTTGTAAAATTCTTGCTTGAAAGCCCATTGTTTGATGTATATGCTAAAACTATCTATCACGAAAAAAGCATCAAGGAAAAGGGTGGTCAAAATGAATGGTTACATCCAGATGTAGTTGGTGTTCATTTTGGTTTTAATGATTTTGCGAAAACCTCTTTTGACCTACTCAAAAAACTAAATGTTATAAATCATAAACTTTATTCTTTTGAAATTAAAATTTCACTTGATTGGTCAAATCTCAAATCATCGTATTTTCAAGCTGTTTCAAACTCAAGCTGGGCTAATGAAGGATATTTGGTAGTATTTGATTTTGATGAAAATGATGAGATCATGCAAGAGCTAAGAAGACTAAATGCAAATTTTGGCATAGGACTTATAAAGCTCGACACTGAGATTTTAAGCTCAAAAATTTTAATTGCATCAAAACAAAGGCAAATTGATAGTGTTACACTTGATATTTTGACGGAAAAAAATCCAAATTTTAAAGAATTTTTGAACGACATTGTTAAAGATATTCAGATAAACGAAGTTGGCGGCAAGATTGCTGGGGATTATGATAATGTGTTTGATGATGAAAAAATACAAAAATATATAAAAGATAAAAAAATGGACACTAATGGCATTAGTTGATTTAATCGACGTTAGTAAAAAATTCGGTCCGAATGAAATTTTAAACAAAGTAAGCCTCAGCGTAAACGAGCGCGAGCGCATCGCAATCATCGGTAAAAACGGTAGCGGCAAAAGTACACTGATGAAGCTAGTAGCGGGCTCGCTAGAGCCTGATAGCGGCAGGCGTATCCTGCAAGGCGGCGTAAAAGTAGAAATGCTCGCGCAAAATCCCAAATTTGACGATGCAGCGACGGTAAAAGACGCGCTAAATTTAGAACTAAAAGAGATATTTGATGCGCGCGACGAGTATGCGGCGGTACTAGAAGCGCTCGGCCGCGATCCGCACAACAAAGAACTAAACGCGAGGCAAGACGAACTAATCAAATTTATCGAAGCAAAAGACGGCTGGCAGATCGAGCGCAAGATCGAGCGCGTGCTAGAGGAGTTTAAGCTAAAAGAGTACGAAAATCGTGCTGTTTCTAGCCTTAGCGGAGGCGAGATACGCCGCGTGGCTCTGGGTGCGCTGATACTTAAAAAGCCCGATATTTTGCTGCTTGACGAGCCTACGAATCACCTTGACGTTTATATGGTTAGGTTTTTAGAGGATATGCTAAAAAGCTCGCGCCAGACGATAGTTTTTATCTCGCACGATCGCTACTTTATCGACGCGCTGGCAACCAGAAGCGTCGAGATCGAGGAGGGCGCGCTGGCGTCTTTTGACGGCGGATACGCAAACTATCTAGCTAAAAAAGAGGAAATCCTAACTAGCCTAGCCAAATCTCACGAGACGCTGCTAAAACAGCTAAAAGCCGAGGAGGAGTGGCTACGCCGCGGCGTCAAAGCGCGTCTAAAACGCAATGAAGGGCGCAAAGAGCGAGTGCTAGCCATGCGCGAAGAGGCGAAGAAAAACCCGGGCGTGATACGCCGCGTTAGGCTCGAGCTTGAGCGAGCGAGCAAAAATTTTAACCAAACGCAAAGCGTAAACCGCAAAAAAATGCTATTTGAGATCAAGCAACTAAGCAAAATCATCG
>CALIWP010000282.1 GCA_938046705.1 uncultured Campylobacter sp.
TCGTACGTACGTCCCATTTCGAGCAGTTCGCCGAGCATCTCCCAGCCGCCGCGCAGGGGCGCGTCCTCGCCCGCGTGATCCATCAGGCCGCGCGCTCCGCACTCTAACAGCGAAAACGGATCGAAATTATACCAGTCATGCCCGCTTGGCGATACGATGCCGAAAAACTTGCTCTCGTCCGCAAGCTGTCCGCTAGCGCGCATCCTGCTAAGCTCCGCTAGCTGAAATTTTATGACCTCTGCGGAATATGCAGGCCCGCTGTGCTTGTCTGCGGCCTCGAATTTCAGGGGCCCCTTGGTCTTTTGCCCAAAGGACTCGCCTAGCGCTGCCTTCGCGAAACCGCTGCCGCTTGCGGCGATAGAATTTTGCTCTAGCGTCCTGCTCTCGTCGTTTTTGCGATCGCCGTTCGTAAATTTTGCCTCGCTTGGCGCGGTTTTAAAATTTGCGGATCTGCTTTCGTTAAATTTTATCTCAAAGCCCTCCGGTAGGCAACGCATTATATCCGCTGCGGTTTTTGGCTCCTCCGCCGAACGAAACGTATCGCCGCCCGCAGGCCCATCTTTGCAGAAATGCGCAAGCTCGGGCGCTCGCTCTATCTCAAGCCACGTCTCGTTAAATTCCACCCTCTCGCTCTCAAACGCCGCGCTTAGAATTTCAAGCATCAGCTCTGCGCTAAAGGGCTCGCCGCCGCGCGCTTCAAGCAGCCTTAAAAGCGCGAGTAGATATGCGTCCAGCTCCTTGTTCGCAGCCCCGCTCACTTCAAATTTTTCCACCATTTCGCAGACGGCGCCGTAAAATTCTTCGTAGTTCAAATTTACTCCTTTTTTTGTGGACCGACAAGCGGCTATAACGGGCTGTTTGAAGTGAATTTTAGCGCAAATAGCGCCTCTTAGTGCACGATGTAGCGGGTGCGCCTGCGCACAAGAGGTCAAAACCCGCGCAAAGAGCTAGCCCCTGTAGCCGTAAATTTTTAAGCTTTGCTCGCCCGGCTCCATCTCAAATTTGCCCAGGCGCTCTAAATAGCGCGCTATGGCGTCAAGGTCTTGGCTTTTGTGCTCAGGCGGTAGCAGCGCGCCACGGCTTGTAAAGTCGTACAATTTCGCAAATTCTATGTATTCTATCTCGGTGTAGAGGGTAGGCTTTTCGCTCGTCGTGAGGCGCTGCGAGATGTAGTTTTCGCAGATGCCTTGCGCGTAGTCTGCGGCGGGCAGGGCGAATTTTATCTCGTTCACGCAAGAGCCGAAGAAATCATAAATTTCGCAGTGTCTTACGGGTGAGCCTTCGGCGCAGATCGCCGAAAAGAGCTTGCGCCATTTTGCGTCGCTCATAAAGCCGAAGCGAA
>CALIWP010000283.1 GCA_938046705.1 uncultured Campylobacter sp.
TCGCCGCAGAAAAGGATAGAAATGTAAAATACGTCATAGACGTCATGATGTGCGACAACTGGATGACGAAAGAGATCATGTATCGTCTAAACAAAACCTGCGGAGTAAAAATAGACAAATGCTATCCCGATGAAGAGTACATAAACGACGAGATAGTAAATAAACCGAGGGATTTTTTGAATTAATGTTTTCGTGTTTTTAAAATTTTCGGAGAATTTGAGCAAAATCACACTCCGCACTTGACTATACGCAAAAATAAACCCAAATCTGCCAAAGTCGAATTTAACCGACTTTGCGCACATCTTTCGCTTAATTTTTTTCCTTCTCGCCGCACAGTTTCGACGACTCTATTCAACCCGCCAAATTTACCAAATTTAAAAGCCGAAACAGACAAATTTACGTCACCGCGCCGGCTCAATCGATAATGAAAAACCGATCAAGCCGAGCGCAAGCGACGCAAATTTGTCAAATTTGGTTCAAATTTAGCCTCATGCGTCCTTGCCGCTTATCGCGTATGCCGAGCGTAAAAACACGTCCGTGCCAGATAACAGCGCACTCTCGTCAAAATCAAACGCTCCGTTGTGATGCCCAGCGGCGAGCTTGGTGCCGATCATCAGGTAGCCGCTCTTGCCGCCTGCTTTTTGCACGGCGTGCATAAAGTGCGCGAAGTCCTCGCAAGCGCCGAAATTTAGATCCCGCACGATGAGCTCATCTTTGATAAAAGGCGACTGGCGCGCGGCGCGCTCGTAGATGTCCGTGATCTCCTCGCTACTGTCGCCGC
Organism: uncultured Campylobacter sp.; assembly: GCA_938046705.1. The sequence goes on from CALIWP010000283.1 coordinate 782, forward strand.
CGCTCGTGCCACCGGCTAGCTTCACGTCGTACTGCACGCCGTACATCTGCGCGACGCCTGCGACGATGTCCATGCATTTTTGAAACATAAATTCATTTAGCTCGGTCGTTTCGCCGCGCGTTTCGCAGGCGATGTAGCCGTTTGGCGCGATGACGTTTCGCCCCTCGCCCGCTCGCAAAACGCCCACGTTTATACGCGTAACTCCGTCGGCATGTCGCGTTATACCGTGCATAGCTAGAGCCGCCTGAGCCGCGGCTAGCAGCGCGTTTGCCCCTTCTTGCGGAGCGCCCGCCGCATGAGCCGATCTACCAGCGAAGTTTACGTCAAATTTCGACGTCGCAAGAAGCTTGTTCGTACCGCAAATGATGCCGCCGCTAGTCTTTGCCTGAAAGCCGATGTGACCGCCCAGCAGGTAGTCCACGCCCTCTAGTACGCCTGCTTGCTCCATCGGTACGGCACCCCTCGTGCCCTCCTCGGCGGTTTGAAATATAAATCTAAATTTGCCTTTAAAATCGTCCAAATTTTGCGCGATGAGCTTAGCCATAGCTAGGCCGATCGTGATGTGTCCATCGTGCCCGCAGGCGTGCGTGATGCCGTCTATATCGGCTCTAAAGCCCTCTTTAAACGGTCTATGCGCCTCATCCTTACTCTCAGTCACGTCCACGCCGTCGATGTCGAATCTAAACGCAAGCGTCTTGCCCGGCCTGCCCGTATCAAGCTCGGCCACCACGCCCGTGAGCCCATCCTCCATCACGGGCAAAAACTCGCGCTCATCGGCGCTTAGCAGGCTTTTTGCGCGCTCTAGATATTTTTCTTTATCTTTCTCACCACCCAGTCCCGCTCTAGCTTCGGGCTTCATTATCTCGCGTCCCATTTTTAGGCTGTAGCCGAGCTTTTTTAGCTCGCTAGCGATCTTTGCCGTCGTAAAAAACGTGAAAAAACCGGTCTCGGGATGCGAGTGAAAAAACCGCCTATTTTTCACCATTTCGTCTTTTAGCACTTCGACTTTTGCTCCTATTGCGTCCATTTTTTCTCCTTAAATTTAGAATTTTTATTATTTTTCTTAAAGATATATTATACATCAAGATTAATTTTAAAAGCTTAAATTTGAGCCGAATAATGATAAATTTAAATCTGATTTTTGCGAGCCAGTTTGTTTGGCGTAAATTTGATTAAATTTACTTTTCTTGCCGTGGATATTTCGGTCGGTTTTAAGACTGCGATTCGCGCCAAAGCGGTGCGGGTTTGACGAGCTAGGCAGTAAAAATTTGGGCGTTAAATTTAAGTTTAAATTTAAAAATGTCGTCAAATTTAAACTCAAATTTGCAAAAAAGGCAAATTTGACTTCGGTCGCTGCGCGGACCGATAGCCGCAAAATAAACTCCGTGCAAAAGCTCAAATTTGCCCTTCAAGCAGACTATTTTAAGCCGCCCTTTAGTTTCATTATTCGCTCGTAGGATTCCTCGATACGCTCTTTTGGTATCTGCTTGGCGCCCACCGCGTCCACGACTAGCTGCGTGACGAGCTCTGCAGTCCTGCGCCCGTCTATCTTGTAGTCGCTAAAGAGCATCACGTCGCCACCTGCGTTGATAAAGTTTATCACTCTTTCTTGCAGCGTAAAGTCCTTTAGCCCGCCCATGAGCATGTCGTCGCTGATGACTACGCCGTCAAATTTTAGCTCGCCGCGTAGCAGCCCGTCGATGAGCACAGGCGAGAGTGAGGCCGGCAGCTCGGAGTCGCGCTGCATGAGGTAGATGTGGCCGACCATTATCATTTTGGCTTCGTTTTTGCGAACCGTGTCAAAATACGGCTTAAGCTCGGTGTAGTCGAATTTTTCAATCACGACCTTGGCGGTGTGACTGTCGGCCTCGACATTACCGTGCCCCGGAAAATGCTTTATCGCCGCTATCACGCCGCGAGCCTGCGAGGCCTTCATAAACTCGCTCGCGTACAGCGAAACCTCGTCTATATCGGCGCTAAACGCCCTGCCGCGCGAGCCTATGATAGTGGATTTTGGATTTAGCACGTCGGCCACGGGAGCGAAATTTACGTTTACGCCGACATCTTTTAGCTGCTGCGCCATCTTAGCGTAAAGCTCGCCCGCAGCGCCCAGATCAAGCGTTTTTGCCACCTTTTGCGCCGAGATAAAGGTCTCAAATCCGCTCTTGTCCTTAAATCTCGTGATTTGCCCGCCCTCCTCATCGATAGCGATGAAAATGCCTTTTTGCGCCTCTTTAAATGCGCTTGTTAGTGCCTTGAGGTTCTTTTTATCCGAAATATTTTTACCCAGTAGCATCACGCCGCCAAAACGCTGGTATTTGGCCTCCGAGACGGCTTCTTTTGCAGTTTTGGGATCAGAGCCGTTGAAGCCGACCATTATCATTTGAGCTATCATTTTGCGAAGCGTCGGTTTTTCTTGCGCCTGTACATCGGCGGCGTTTAGCACGGTCGGCAAACCCGCCAAAAACAGTGCCGAAAAAAACGCTGCGATAAATTTTTTCATATTTTTCCTTTTTTGTTTTTGCGGATTTTACACTATTTTGGATAAATTTAAGGACTTTGAGCGGGATTTGGAGCGAGCCAATGCAGAGCAAGTCGGTACTAATTTCGCGTTTCACGTTGCAAATCTCTATTTTGCAATCCATATCATCGTTTGCGGTATCATATGTCTTTGCAAAATTTTTTGCTACAACGTTTGCGAGTAAATTTGAGATATTTTTGGCGATTGACGCTGGGTACTTTTTTGTTTTGCTTTTTGCTTTGTCGGTTAAAATTTTTGAGCCGTCACAAAAAAACAACATAAATCATATCGGCAGATAATGGCATTAAAATTAGCGTTTTAAAATTTGACGGATGCAGAAGTCTGCAAATTTCGCATAAATTTGTAACTATTTAAATTTTTAATCTAGTCTCAAAAGGCAAATCGCAGTCTTTAAAACACAATTCACCTTTAGCGCAAAGTACGCACTTTAGCCAAATTTTATTTTTTACTTAGTAGATCTCTCAGGCTTTCTTGCACGTCTTTGCCGCGCAGCATCGCCGCGACCTCATTTACTATCGGTGTATAGATGCCCTTGCCGGCGGCGATCTTTTCTATCGCATAGGAGGTATCCACGCCCTCAGCGACCTCGCCTAGATCGTTTAGGATTTTATTAAGGCTCTCGTTTTTAGCAAGTCCCAAGCCTACGCGGTAGTTGCGCGAGAGCACCGATGAAGCCGTGAGAAAGAGATCGCCCGCTCCGCTAAGACCTAAAAACGTCTGCTGCTGCGCGCCGAAATACTCGCCAAATCTCGCCATCTCGACAAGTCCGCGCGAAATGAGGCTGGCACGAGCGCTGTTACCAAGCCCGAGTCCGTCGCAGATACCGCCCGCGATAGCGATGACGTTTTTATAGGCACCCGCGATCTCGGCACCGATAACGTCGATGCTAGCGTAGGCTTTGATATTTTGCGGGAAAAGCCCTGAAATTTCGCGCGCAAGGGCTTCGTTTTTAGAATTTACCACTAGCGCGCACGGAAGGTCGTTTTGTATCTCTTTAGCAAAGCTCGGTCCCGATAAAAAGGCCAAATTTGACGTATCTACGTGCTGTTCGTAAATCTCGTCTAAAAAACGAAGGCTGGAGGTTTCGATACCCTTTGAGGCGACTAAAATTTTCTGTCCGAAGTTTTTAAAATGCTCTTTTAGCCAGCCGCTAACGGACTGAGAAGGTATGGCAACGACGAGCAGATCGCGCTTTAGCGCCTCCTCTAGGCCGACAAAATGCACGCCTTCAAGCTGTCTGCGCGAGCTAATGACGCAGTCGTTTTTTTGCGAAAGCGCATGAAAAAGCGCGCTACCCCACTTCCCCGCTCCAATGATGGCTATTTTCATTTTTTCTCTTTTTTGTGATTTACGTTTATTTTAACTAAATTTGACCGGCCCACTCGCAAGCTCAGGCCTTACTTTTGCGAAAATTAAACAACTTAAATTTGACCGCGCTGGCCATCTCTATAAAACAAAAAAATGGCGCTATAAATTTAATTTCTGGGCCAAATTTGACCCGAAAACACGCGTCGCCAAATAACGCTAAAAGGCGACGCAAGTCAAATTTATCCTAGTTTTTCTTTTAAAAGCTCATTTACTTTTGCGGGATTAAACGCACCCTTACCCTCTTTCATCGTTTGCCCGACGAAAAATCCAAAAAGCTTGTCCTTACCGCTTTTGTACTCGGCGACCTTGTCGGCGTTCGTGCTTA
>CALIWP010000284.1 GCA_938046705.1 uncultured Campylobacter sp.
GCACTTTTGCGTTGTCCGCGAGCCTTGATTTTAGCTGCTCGATGCGTTTTTGTATGTCGGCGCGCAGTATCAGCGCCTCGGCTAGTTTCATTTTCGTCCTTTTTAAAATTTATTTGCCGCTATTTAGCTGCCGATCTTGTCCGTAGTGCGGTGAATACGGGCCGTAAAGCAAGCAGTCTCGGCAGTCGGTGCTAAACAAGATTGCGTCCGCGCGCGCCGAGAGGTCAAAGCTCGCGTCCGAGACCGAGTCGGCGATCTGTTTAACTAGCGCGGAGACTAGCATGCCGATGAGGTTGCCGCCGCCGTCGCCCGAGTCGTTTGCCGCGGTCGCGCTTTTTTGCCAGAGTACGGCGCCGGTGTTTAGATCCACTAGAGTCGCCGCTACGCTCACGCGCGTGACACTGCTAATGAGCATATACGAGGTGCCGTAGTCTGCGACGTTGAGGTAGAGCGCGGCGTCGGCGCCGAATATCTGCTTTAGCTTGTACGTAGAGATCTGCGCGATCTCTCCTGCGTCGTATATACCGTTGTTTTTAAAGGTCTCGTTTACGAGTGCGGGCGAAAATACGTAATATCCCGCCTCGCTAAGCGGATAGAGCGCGTTTGCCAGCACCGCTGCGGAGGCCTTTATCTCGGCTGAGTCGCTGGTTGGCATCATGACGACGATCGAGCGAGGCTTGGTCTGTAAAAACGCCGAGTAGTCGTAAACCTCGGGCTGCGAGCCAGCGCATGCACCCAGAAATAGCACCGCAAACGCGCAAAGAAGCGCCGATTTTATTTTATTTTTCATTTTGGCTTCCTTTTGCGCTCTTGCTCGTTTTGGCAGATTTTGTTTGTTTGTTTTTCAAATTTTGCTTGCTTGCTTGCTCGTCTAAATTTGAGCTTTTGTCGTTTGAATTTGACTCGCTCGCGCCAGCTTTTTCCTTCGTCTGCTCGCTTAAATTTGCCGCTGTTTTGCCTGCCGCACCCGCCGTTTTACCGTTTTGATTTAGCAAAAACATAGCGTAGTCGCGCGACTCCGGGTAAAGCTCGGCTTCTTTTTCGACGTAGGCTTTAAATTTAGCCCCGTTTCCTTGCGAGAGATAGAGCAAGCCCAGATGCGCGTGTAGTCCGGGCGGGACTTTGGCGGCTCTTTGATAGGCTTTTTGCAGGCTCTGCTCGAGTGCTGCGATTTGCGCGCCCGCGTCGCCCTCTTCGCTCAGGTACTCATAGACCGAGCCCGTGTATGCGCCGTCCCAGTAGTATAGCTGCCTAGGCGAGTCGTCCGCGCAGCCAGATAGTAGCATGGCGGCGGCGGAGGCGAGCGCGAAATTTGCTAGAGTTTTAAAGCGCAAAATTTATCCTTATTTCGCGTTAAAAGCGCCGCTTTCAAGCCCGCGCGTTAGGTTGTTTACGGCCTCGATGATGGCTAGGCTTAGCACCTTGCCGTTTAGCGTCGAATCATACCCCGCGCTTCCGCCAAAGCCCAGTACTTCGCGGTTTGAGAGCTCATACTCGCCGGCACCCTGAGTAGAGTAGATCACCTCGGAGTTTTTCACGTCCACGACGTTAAGATTTACCTTCGCGTAGGCGGTTTGGGTTTTGCCTTTGCCAAGTATCCCAAAAAGCTGATGGTCGCCCGTAGTTTTGCGGCCAAACTCCGTCACGTCGCCCGTGATGACGTATCTTGCGCCCTTGATGTTTTGCGCCTCTTTGTTTAGCGCGCTTTCTTCTTTGATGGCGCGCATGTTGCTGCGGTCAAGCACCGAAAAGCGCCCGCTTTGCTGTAAATTTGAGATGAGGATGGTTTGGGCTTGGTTGCCTAGTCTGTCCTCGCCGTCTGAAAATACGCCGTTTTGGTATGAGGACTGGTTGCTAAAGCGGCCGATCGAGACGGCGATCTTTTGTCCTTGATAGTTGGTGTTTAGGGTTTGAACTTTTGGCGTTTCGACCACGCGCGATCGCTCCGTCGCGCAGCCGGTTATTAGCATCGCGGCGCACGCGGCTAGTAAAAATTTTACGTTCGTTTTCATATCGCTCCTTTAAATTTTGATTTGCGTTATTATCTTACTATTTTTAGCTCAAAAAATTTTAACCCGCCTAAAAAATTGAGTCGCGGCGTCGGCCGGGTCAAATTTGATTATAAAATTTCCGCCTCTTTGCTTGCGTTTACCGAGCTTAGCGCGATGCGGTCGCCCGGTTTTAGCTCGCTTAGATTTACCGTTTTGCCGCCCTTGCGCACTCGGACGAAATTTGAAATCTGCGCGAAAAAGGACTCTTGCTGCGCGTATGCGGCGCGGGCGAGCTTGAGCGCGTTTTCAAATTTGAGCAGCTTAGTTTGCACGGCGGCGTCTAAAGCCTGCCGTAAATTTAGTAAAATTTGCTCCTTGCGAGCGATTTTTTGCGTGAGGCTCGCCTGAGAAAATCTTGCTCTCATCATCGCCAGAGCGTTAAATTTACGCTCCCAAACGCGCATAAAAGCTGCGTCCGCCGCCTCGCTTAGCCTATCTATGCTTTGCATTAGTTCGCCCGTATCAGGCAGTAGCGCAGCCATCGCCGCGCTTGGTGTCGGGGCGCGAAAATCAGCCGCAAAGTCGCTGATCACGTAATCAATCTCGTGCCCGACGGCCGATATCACGGGCGTGCGCGCCGCGTAGATCTCTCGGGCTAAATTTTCGTCGTTAAAGCACCACAGATCCTCTCTGCTACCGCCTCCTCGCGCCAGCACGATCGCGTCAGCACCGCTGGCGCCCGCTCTTTTTAGCGCGCGTATGAGCGAGGCGGGCGCGGTTTCGCCCTGCGTTAGCGAGTCAAAAACTAAAATTTCCGATAGCGCCCAGCGCTGCGAAGCGATACGCAGCATGTCTTGCAACGCGGCTGATGTTTTTGAAGTGACGAGCGCGATCTTGCGGGGAAATTTAGGCAGCGGTTTTTTGCGCGAGATATCAAAAAGCCCTTCGCTCTCAAGTCTGGCTTTTAGCTGTTTAAATGCAAGCTCGAGCTCGCCTTCGCCGCTTAGGCGTATGAGAGTCGCGATAAACTGATAACTGCCGCTTGGCGAGTAGAGCGAAATTTTGCCGTAGAGAGCGACTTTCATACCGTCTGCGACGTCAAATTTGAGCTTGGCGGCGTTAAATTTATAAATGACCGCCGAGATCGCGGCCTTTTCGTCTTTTAGCGTGAAGTACCAGTGGCCCGAGCCGTGTTTAACGAGCCGCGAGATCTCGCCCTCTACCTCGACGTATGAAAATGTCGTCTCAAGCAGAGTTTTGGCCTGCTCGTTTAGCTCGCTGACGCTTAGCACTCACGGGCCTTTTGCGCGATGAAAAGAGTAGAAATATCCATCGAAAAGCTCTTGCAAAGGCGCATCTCAAAGCCCGCGGCGGCAAGTTCGCCCGCAAAGCTTTTTGCGTCTAAAAATCCCTCGATCGAGCTTGGCAGATACTCGTAGGCTTCCTGATTTTTGGAGATAAAGCCGCCGATTTTAGGCAAAATTTTACCTAGATAAAAGTCGCGAGCGCCCGTTAAAATCCCGCTTTTTTTACGTTTGGTAAACTCAAGCACCACGACATACCCGCCCATTTTTAGCACCCTGTTAAACTCTCTTAGCGCGGCTTCGCGCTCGACTACGTTTCTGATGCCGTAGCTGATGCTCAGCACGTCCACCGAGCCGCTATCAAGCGTCGTTTGCGTCGCTAGCGCCTCGATAAATTTAAACTCGGGGAATTTTTGCTTGGCGACCGCGAGCATGCCGCTTGAGGGATCGACGCCGATTAGATTTTCGATTTTTACGTTAAATTCGCCCGCCGTCTTTTGCCAAAAGCCCATCATATCGCCCGTACCGCATGCGACGTCGACAATATTTACGCTTGAGTCTTTGAAATTTGACAGAACCGTTTTGCACGCGATCTTGCGCCAGCTCACGTCCGCACCCATGCTCAGCACGCGGTTTGCCAGGTCGTAGGTGGGTGCGATGTCGTTAAACATCTGAACTATTTTTTCTTGTTTTTCCATTTTTTCTCTTTAGATATAGTAGATTTTTAAGCCGCGCGAAAGCTTTGTGAGGCTTTTTAAAATTTTAGGTTTTGAGTCTAAAATTTCGCTTCGCAGCTCGTAGATTTTTTTGTAAATTTTAGCTTGGAGTTTGTCTATGCGCTTTTGCTCGGCGCCGCTTTTTACGTGCGCTAGCAGGCCTAGCCAGATGTCGGCGTCTTGTAGCGAGCCAAATGTTTCTTGTAAAATTTTGCTCTTTTTAAAGCATTTTTTGGCTGCAGCAAAATCAAAACCGCCGCCGAAAATCTCGCTTAGATACCTTAGTCTTTTTATCTCGATGCGGCACTTGTGAAACTGCGCATTTTCGGTGGTTTCGCTCAAATTTGAGAGAGATTTTTTGAGGCGTAAAATTTGAGCTCGCATGGATTTTGCGGCAAGTTTTTTTATCGGCGCGTCTCCGAGTTCGCCTTTAAAAAAGTCGCTTCCCTCTCGTAAAAATACCTCCCAGTCGCGCAAAATTTCGTTCGCTTCGTCGCTTTGTAGCTCGGCCTGGACGCTTTGGGCTAGGGTTTTGCTTAAAATTTCTAGCTCGCTAGCTGGCGACTCAAAGCCTTTTTGGCTTTGCAAAAACTCGCAAAATACGTCTATATCGCGTTTTTGGTTAGTTAGCTCGGCTAGTTTTTTAAAATTTAGCAGAAAATAGCAAGCCGTTTTCCAGTCGAAAACTGGAGTGAAAATTTTAAGCAGCGAGCGCGTTTTGCGTAGATTTACGCGGATCTGATGCAGCGCCTCGGCATCGCCAGAGCTTGCGTACTCGTTTAGGTGTTTGTTTAGCGCCGTAAAAATCTGAAAAAACACCGTCCGCATCGCATCCATCGCGCCGATATAGCTTGGTAAATTTAGCTTCAGCTCTGGGCTGTTTTGTAAGATTTCAATGCTCTTTTGTGTGTCAAATTTGCCCTGCGGCAGGCCAAAAAGCGCTAAATTTTTATTTTTATAACGCTCATCTTCCGTGACTTCGCTGATTACGTGCGCGGCGATAAACTTAGGCGGGTTAAACTCCGCAGCCTCGCGCTCGCTAGCAAACTCGGCCTCAAAAGTTACAAGCCCCTCCAAAGCGCCGTGAAAAATATCGACGTTGCAGGCAGTGCCGTCAAGCGCAAATAAAAATCTCGTCTTTTTTATTGGAGCGGCGACAGTGTTTTTTAGGGCTTTTTTAAAGCTTTTGGCGTCCGTTTCGCTCTCGTTTTCCTCACGCGCTAGACCGACGCCCGATTTTTGCGTGATCGTAAAAACGCCTGAAGCCTCGCGAAATCTAATCTCCTCAAGCGGAGTGATTTTGACGTAAATTTGCGTCACTTCTTTTTGCTCGGTGCCGATATCGCGGGCTTTTAGCTCGTTTATGACGGCGGCGTCACGCAGGATAAATTTACGCTCGATCTCTATCAAATTTCGCTCCTTAATATGAAAAATTGTATCAAAAGGTAGCTTAAAGTGTAAAATTTGCGAGCTTTTGCCGCTGACCTTGCGACGCGAAATGATTTTTTAACGCAAATAACGCTAAAATCAGCTCAAATTTGAAAGGAGTTTGGATGAATAGAAAGCTAAATTTTAGCGCGGGCCCTTCGGCTCTGCCTCTTAGCGTGCTTGAGCGCGCGAAAAACGAGCTCACCGACTATCAGGGCAAGGGCTTTTCGATAATGGAAATCAGCCACCGAAGCAAGATTTTTGAAGAGGTGCACTACGGCGCGATGGCCAAGGCGCGCGAGCTATACGGTATCGGCGAAGAGTACGACGTGCTATTTTTGCAAGGCGGCGCGCATTTGCAGTTTGCGATGATACCGCTAAATTTAGCCGCCAAAGGCGTCGCGCAGTACGCAGACACGGGCGTCTGGACGAGCAAGGCGATCAAAGAGGCCGCAAACGTCGGTATCGCGTACGAAGTAGTCGCCAGCAGCAAGGAAACCTCCTACGACCGCATCCCTGAGGTTAAATTTAGTGATGACGCCGCGTACGGCTACCTCTGCACGAACAACACCATCTACGGCACGCAGTACCGCGAGCTGCCTCACTCCAAAGCTCCGCTAGTGGTTGACGCATCGAGCGATTTTTTCTCGCGGCCGGTTGATTTCACGGACGTGGGGCTGCTATACGGCGGCGCGCAGAAAAATGCCGGCCCAAGCGGCGTAACCGTCGTCATCATCCGCAAAGATATGCTAGAGCGAGCCTGCATGGAGCGCACTCCGACGATGCTTCGCTACGATACGCACGCTAGCGCTGCGTCGCTATACAACACGCCTCCGACCTTTGGCATATATCTGCTAAATTTGACGCTGGGCTGGGTGCAGGAACAGGGCGGTTTATCGGCGATAAACGAGATAAACGAGCAAAAGGCGGCGCTGCTTTACGGCGCGATCGACGGTTCTGGCGGCTTTTACAAAGGTCACGCGCAAAAAGATAGCCGCTCGCTGATGAACGTTAGCTTTACCATCGCAAACCGCGATCTGGAGGCGGCCTTTATCGCCGAGTCCGAAAACGCGGGTATGCTGGGCCTAAAAGGACACCGCCACGTAGGCGGTATCAGGGCCTCGATATATAACGCCGTAAGTATCGAAAACGTGCGGACTTTGGCTGAGTTTATGAAAGAATTTGCTAGAAAAAACGGGTAAATTTGACTAGACGCGCCGCTCGAATTTGGATTTGTTTCGGGTAAATTTAAACTCGGGGGTTTAAACTCGGGGCGCATCAATTTTTGCTTTCTGCTCAAATTTAAGCGACTTTGGCTTGAGGGCGGTCGCTTAAATTTGCTTTGGTTTTACGATGAGTCGGTCTTAAATTTACCGAGTTAAATTTTAGCTCTCGCTCGCCTTTTGTTGTGCTTGACCGCGTGAAGCTAAATTTGGAGAAAATTTTGAGAAACTACGACGAAAATCCGATAATCATAAACGATTACGGCGCGCTATTTTTGGCGGGATGGTATATTATTCTTTACTCGATTCTCGTTTTTGTATTTGCTTTTAGCGACTATGGGCTTTTATACCGCATTTATCTTATTGCTTTGCCCGCATCTTTTTTATTATTCTGCCTATACAATACGTACGTTTTCGCGCCGCGAGTTTTTAAACAAAAACCGAGCTTTTTTAGATTTTCTAGCGAGCAAATTTATCATATAGAGTATGTCTACGTAAACAAAGTAGAGAGCAAGGAGAGAATCACCCTCGTAAAAGACGTAGAAAAGGTCTATTTTTGCGTTATTAGCGAGCTTGATAGGAGATACGGCAGATTTCACTTTTTTACCCCGTATCAGCTCTATAAAAAGTCCTCTATCGGCGTGCATTTTAACAAAACGAAAGACTTTATAAGATATCTTTTGGTTTATTTGATATTTGCGCTACCGTTTAAAATCTATAAACTCAAAAAATCCGGCGAACCGCTATGGCTACTGCGTAAAAATTTCGTCATCAGGATGAAAAATAGAAATTATTTTTTGGTAAATTGCTATAGCAGAGATGATTATTTTGAGCTGTTGCGGTACTTTCAGGCGAACAAAATCCCCGTGGAGGACAAGACGAAATTTATGCCGCAAGCTCAAAGGTCTGCGATATTTTTCGAGGACAAACACGAGGTTTGGAGCAACGATCCAAACGATACGGAAATACCAAAAGACGACTGGAGACGTAAGATGAGGCGGTTTTTTAGTTTAGAGTAAATTAGGCTTGAGTTTTTTGTCAAATTTGCATATAAATTTGCTTTTAGTTGTCGCGCGGCTTTTGCCTCTTAAATTTTTTATCAAATTTTGCCGCTCGAATTAGCCCCTAGCAAACGCAAATTTTACAAATAAAATCATCTTTTTATCTCCAAATTTATCTTACCGTTTGCCTCTGAAAATTTATATTCCAACTCGTCTGAGCGATAGGTTATGCTTTTGTCTTTGCAAATTTGCTTTTCGCGGGAGGCTATCTTTTCTAGCATTGGCGGCAGCTCCTTGGTGATCAAAAGCTTGATAGACATCTCCAGGCCGTGCGTTAGCTTTTTGAGAAACCTACCGTCAAGCTCGCTCTCGTCTTTTATCATATGTAAAGTCGCGTCAAAGCCGAGCTTTCGTAGCTCCTCGTAGAGCTGCGCTTTTTCCTCGGGCGGCGCGCAGTGATTGTTTACGGCGCAGTGGTAGCCGACATAGATAGGCTTTGGATATGCGCTTTGGGCTTTTAGATGCGCGGCGTCTAGGATATTTCGTATGTCCTCGCGCGCCTGCGAGAAATATCGAGGCGAGGATTTATCTAGTAGCGTCCACATCGTTTTTGTAAAGACGTAAATTTTGATATTTTTAAAATATATATCGGTCGAGTATTCGCGAAATTTGAGATAATCCGCCTCTTTGCCTAGGCCTATGAGCTCCCAGTTTAGCTTCGCGTAGCTGCTGTTGTCGATGAGACCGTCCACGAGCCACGGCGCAAATTTGGCTGCCAAGGCGTTTATGTATGCGCCGTGCGAACTGCCGACTAGGACCACGGGCAGCTCGTTTATATCGGTCGCGGCTTTAAATGGCGGATCTGCCTTGATGAAAAGCGCGGCATTTATGATGTCTTGAGCCTGCATAACGCCGAAATTTTGATACTCGTTTTTGGTCGGTTGCAGCGTGACGGATATTTCTAATTTAAAATCGCTAGGTAAACCGCCGCTTGATTTTGTATTGCCCAGATAGGCATCTAGCACTGAGAGTTCGCCGTAGCTGATATCGTTTGGGATTTCTATACCGATTTTCGAGCATTTGTTTTTCAGGATGATTTTGTCTAAATCGTTTAAAAAATACTTCGCCCCCGTTTGCGGTCTGTTGCCGATACAGTGGTAGTTCGGACTCGCTACGGCTACCTCAAATTCGCTCGCGACAAACTGCGCTAAGTGCTCTCTATAGTTTTCGTTCGCGTCGCCACCAAGACCCGGCACTATGAAAACTAGAGCTCTAGCCGGCTTTTCGTCGTCGTAGCAGAGCTTAAACTCAAGTAGCGAATCTCGCTTTATGCCAAGCTCTACGTCGTCGCAGGAGGGTATCTCGTATGTTTTATTTATTATCATAATTCGGCCTGTGGAAATAATCCGTTTATTATACGAACACTTGGCTAAATTTGATAAATTTTAATGACCGATTCGCGTTTTTGTGTTGATTGTTGTTGGGTTATGAAATTGATTTAAATTTGATAGTAGTCTATCTGCTAAAATTATTTTTCGTAGCTTTCGCCGCCGAATTTTAACAGAGCCGAACCCCAAGTAAAACCGCCGCCAAATGCGTCCAGCAAAATCAAATCGCCTTTTTTAAGCCTGCCCGCTTCGTATGCGTCGTTCATTGCCATAGGTATGGAGGCTGAGCTTGTGTTGCCGTATTTTCCGACGGTTACGACGCACTGTTCGTTTGTAAAATTTAAGCGTTGCTTGACTGCTTCGATGATGCGTAAATTTGCCTGATGAGGTATAAAAAGATCGATTTTATCGCTTGAAATTTGATTTTTTTCTAGGATATCTACGACGTCTTTGGTTAGCGTCTGGACTGCGACTTTAAAGACTTCGTTGCCTGACATCTTGATAAATTTCTCTTCGCCGCCCGGGGTTATGAGTAGGTTTGCGTAGTTGCCGTCGGCTGCGGTGTGAACGTCGATTATTTCGTTTTCTTCGCTAGCGCTTACGACTGCTGCACCAGCTCCGTCGCCAAATAGTATGCAAGTCGTTCTGTCCGTCCAGTCGACAATTTTACTTAGTTTTTCGGCTCCGATTATCAATACGTTTTTTTTGCTTCCGCTTTCAATCAGTGATTTTGCTAGCTCAAGCAAGTAGATAAAGCCCGTGCATGCCGCGCTTATATCAAATGCCGTGATGGCATTTATGCCTAAATTTTTAGCGATCTTGCACGCCGTTGAGGGCATACAAAAGTGATCGGGCGAGATGGTCGCGCAAATAATGGCGTCAATATCTTTTGCGGTCAAATTTGCTCTTTCAAGTGCTATTTTTGCCGCTTTCGTGCCAAGCTCGCTCGTATCTTCATCCTGTGCTATGCGTCGTTGGCTGATGCCGGTGCGTTTAACTATCCACTCGTCGTTGGTTTCCACCATTTTTTCAAGATCGAAATTTGTTAAAATTTTAGGTGGAGCGTATGCGGCTATGGATATTAGCGAGGCTTTTGGCATTAAATTTTTCTTTGTAGTTTCATTTTGCGAAGTGCGAAAGCTCGTCTTCGATAACTTTATTTATATTAGAATCTGCGAAATTTAATGCTTGAAATATCGCGTTTTTGATAGCTTTAGAGGTACTTTTTCCATGACTGATTATGACGCAACCATCTACGCCTAGCAGCGGCGCTCCGCCATATTCGTCGTAGTCTACTTGCTGTTTTAAAGTCTTAAAAACTTTTTTCATGAGAAGAGAACCGGCAATTGCTACGGGGGATCTTTTAACGTGTTTTTTAATAATCTTGCTGATTGCATCGGCTACGCCTTCGCTAGTTTTTAGCAAAATATTTCCTACGAAACCATCGCAAACTATGACGTCGACGCTTCCATCAAAGACTTGATTGCCTTCGGCATTGCCTACGAAACTATCAAGTTTTGAAATCATCGCAAAGGCTTCCTTAGTAACATCATTGCCCTTACGCTCTTCTTCGCCATTTGATAAAAGCGCTACCTTAGGCGACTCTATTTTTAAAATTTCCTTTGCATAAGCTTCGCCCATTACCGCAAACTGAAACAAATGTTCCGGCCTACAGTCTACGTTTGCGCCGACGTCCAAAACTAGAGTTTTACCGCCAGTAACATTTGGCATCAACGTCGCAATAGCCGGACGCGAAACATTTTTTAGGCGACCGACTCGAAGCGTGGCAAGGCTCATCGTGGCTCCGCTGTGTCCAGCAGAAACTACGGCCTTGGTTTGTTTATTTTTAAGTAGCTCTATAGCCTTAAAAATACTACTTTCCTTTCGCTTTAACGCGTCGGTGGCGCCGTCGCTCATAGAAACGACCTCGTCGGCTTGAATAAATTTTACGTATTGTTTTAAATTTTGCGGAACGAGGCTTTCTAAAATTTTCGTATCGCCTACCAAGATAGCTTCAAATTTTACTTCTTTTAAAGCCTCGATCACGCCACCGATAATAGGCTGCGGACCGAAGTCGCCGCCCATCGCGTCAATGCAAATGCTGGTCATTTGTATTAATACTCTCCGGTAGTTTTATTTACGCGGTGAGGCATTTTCCATGAGCCGTCTTTATCTTTTACGGGAACCGGAAGCGTTACTTTGTAGTGCGTTCTTCTCTTTGCCGCGCGAGTATGACTTACTCTTCGTTTAGGTACTGCCATTTTATTCTCCTTTATAGATTTTTACATTTTTCACAATAAAAATAATCGCTCTTAAAAGCTTCTATTTCGCTTGTTAATACTTCTTCTAAATTTACAAAACCGTCGAAAAACTCTACTACATCGTCGAGATTTTCTTCTTTGTCTTTATAAATTCCGTCGCTTAATATCAAATTTACATCTTCATTAAGCTTTAAATTTATATCTTCGCCGCATCGGTCGCAGTTGTGAGCTATCTCGCCTACGATTTTTCCTTTACAGCTAACTAAATTTTGATTTATTCTTTTTAGTTCGCCATTAAAATTTACTCCGTCCGAGTTTAGCTCGAACGGCATTTGATTATTTGTGATTTTGGCGAAAGATATTTTCAAAATTTAACCTAAATTTAGCAAATTTCTCTTGTTGCAAAGAAAAATGCGATCTCGTTTTTAGCGTTTTCTAGGCTGTCGCTACCGTGAACGGCATTTGCGTCGATGCTCTCTGCAAAGTCGGCTCTAATAGTGCCCGGTTTTGCTTCTTTTGGGTTTGTTGCGCCCATTAGATCGCGATTTTTAGCTACCGCATCGTCGCCCTCAAGAACCATAACTACGACCGGTCCGCTCACCATAAAATCAACCAAATCGTTGAAGAAAGGTCTGTCTTTGTGAACTGCATAGAAAGCTTTTGCGTCGCATGTGCTTAGTTTGACTTTTTTCATAGCGGCGATTCTTAGTCCATTGCTTTCGAATCTGTCCACGATTTTTCCGATAACGCCTTTTTTTACGGCATCAGGCTTAATAATAGAAAGCGTTTGTTGCATAAAATTTCCTTTTTGTGGTTTTTATAAGGCGGTGATTATATCAAAAAAAAATTAAATTTCAAAATAAGCCCCGCAAAAGGGCTTAGATGCGTAGCTTACGAGATGACGGCGGTTTCGCCCGTTCTCATATCTGCAGTTATCTCGGCGCGAGAAGGCTGTCCTGCATATGGGGCGTCCCAAACGATACAGCCGTCGGTCGGACAGGCTGAGGCGCATGCCGGCTCGTCGTTAAATCCTACGCACTCGACGCATTTATCGGCATAGACGTAGTATGCGTCCTCGCCGGTCGGGTTATCCGCGTCGTCTACGATAGCGCTCGTCGGGCACTCGTCGATGCATGAGCCGCAACTTATGCAAATGTCTGTTATTTTTACTGCCATTTTTTATCCTTTTTGGTCAAAATTTTCGCAAGAATATCAAAAACTAAGTAAATTTGATATTAAATTTTTGCGTTAAATTTTAAAACGAAAACGTTAAATTTTTAGCTCTTTTTAATCTTTAGATGATATAATTTCGCTACAAATAAAAATTATTAAGGAGAAAAAATGTTAGTAACAAAAAAAGCACCTGACTTTACAGCTGCAGCAGTTTTAGGAAGCAATCAAATCGTAAACGATTTCAACCTATATAAAAATATCGGCGAGAAGGGCGCAGTAGTATTTTTCTACCCTATGGACTTTACATTCGTTTGCCCTAGCGAGATCATCGCGTTTGATAAGAGATACGATGAGTTTAAAGCCCGCGGTATCGAAGTTATCGGCGTTTCGACAGATAACCAATTCTCTCACTTTGCGTGGAAAGAAACTCCGGTAAACAAAGGCGGTATCGGCCAAGTTCGCTTCCCGCTAGTAGCTGATATGACGAAGTCTATCGCTCGCGGTTTTGACGTACTTTTAGAGGATGCGGGCGTCGCGCTTCGCGGTAGCTTCTTGCTTGATAAAGACGGCACTGTTCGCCATGCGGTCATCAACGACCTTCCGCTTGGAAGAAACATCGACGAGATGATAAGAATGGTCGATACGATGCTGTTTACCAACGAGCACGGAGAGGTTTGCCCTGCCGGTTGGAACAAAGGCGATAAAGGCATGAAAGCCGATACCGCAGGCGTCGCAGACTACCTATCTCACAACGCAGATAAACTATAATCATCTAAATTTAAGGGCGAGCTCTCGCCCTTAGTGCTTCTTTTCTACATCTTTACATCAAAACGACATTAAGTTTAATACAAAATATCAGTAATTAAATGAAAAAATAAGGATTTTTTATTATAATCTAGTTTTAAACTTTATTCGGAAGGAATCATATTTCAGATGAACGGCACGTATAACGACAGCTCTTTTATGCGCGAGGACGCAGTGACCGTATTTGCCAGAGTGCGAAACGATAACCGCCAGGTCCACTTTCTAAATCTTTACAATGGCGTAAAAGTCGAGTGCATGGGCGAAGTAGAGCATGTAGAAGACGATACGGTCGTCTGCAAGGTAACATTAGAGCAAATTTTGGCCATGAAAGAGGAACAAAACGCCTATATCGTACGCGATGAATATTTTTCCGAAAATTTAAGGGCGGATATCATCGGATTTGATCTTGCAAATTTGACCGTAACGCTACAAAATTTCACATATATGCAAAATTTGCACGCGAATTTAAGGAAGCATCAGCGCGTATATCCAGATCGTTACACCAAGGTGATCCTCACACAAAACGGTAGCGAAATACAGGGCAACCTATACGATATCTCAAGGGGAGGCCTAGGCGTCGTTAGCTTGGACGACGGCGGATTTAAAGAGAGCGAGCCTGTAAACGCCAAATTTGAGCTATATATACCGGATGAAGCCAGCGGCTCTAATAAAAACATAAAAATAGATACCGATCTAAAACTTATCGCAGCGCTAAAATATAAGGGCGCGATGAGATACTGTTGTCAGCTAGCCGATAAAGACGGCGCAGGCGAAGATATCGCGAAATTTACCAAAAAACGCGTAATAGAAACTCTCGAAGAGCTCAAAGAACAACTAAAAACCTACCAATAAATTTAACGCAAAATAAAAAGGCGAGCATCGTGCTTGC
>CALIWP010000285.1 GCA_938046705.1 uncultured Campylobacter sp.
TATCGCTATGGACGATACCGGTACGACAAGAGTTGGTAAATTTGTATTTAACCACTCATTTTTTGTGCCTGGCACCATCATGGTTGCTCTTTCGGTTGCGTTAGCATTCCTCATCGCTCCTGTTCTTCTCTAAGAATTTTGAGCCAAATTTAGCCGAGACTTCGCTCTCGGCTTTTTTAAATTTAAGGACTTTTTCATGAAACGAATCGGAATTTTAGGCGGTATGGGACCGCTAGCTACGATAGATCTATACGCCAAGATCGTAGAGCTCACAAACGCCGCAAAAGATCAGGATAATATCCCCATCGTAATCGACAACCATCCGCAGATACCTGACCGCACGGCATATATCCTGCACGGAGGTGAGGATCCGTTTCCTTTTATGAAAGAGTCCGCGACGAGGCTCAAAAACGCGGGCTGTGAGGCCATCTGCATAGCTTGCAACACGGCTCACTTTTTTGCCAAACGTCTAACAGAGGAGTGCGGCGTAAATATCCTGCACATAGCTAAAATCGCGACCGCGTCGATAAAGTCAAATTTCCCGCACGCTAAAAAGATCGCCGTCATCGCCACTACCGGCACGACTGCGGCTAAAATTTACGAAAACGAGCTGATCGCCGCAGGCCTAGAGTGCGTAAAAATCCCCGAAAATTTGATGACAAGCATCATGGACTGCATTTACAAGGGCGCAAAAGCAAACAAGCTAAAAGAGTACGTGGGTCTCTTTAACGAGACGATCGCGGCTATCGAGACTGATGCATATATCGCTGCTTGCACGGAGATACCGCTGTTTTTACCGTACGTAACGAAAAAAGATAAATTTGTAGACGCTACCCTCGAGCTTGCTAAAGCAGCCGTCAAATTCGGCCTAGAAAAATAACCAAATTTGCGTCTAAACGGCGCAAATTTACCCCCTCTTAAAACAAATTTTTATAAAATCCAAGCTAAATTTAAAGGATAAACGATGAAATTTGGCGAATTTAAAAATGCAAAAACTTTGAGTCTAGCAAGCCTGCTTTGCGAGCAAAACCTGCAGCTAGCGGAGCTGATAAAGCAAAATGAGTTTTTATATATCTCTTGCTTTGAGGATAAAATTTTAGGCACCGAAAATCTCGTTCGCTGCGAGATCGGCTCGGCTAGCTACGTGCTGGCGCTGCTTTGCAAATATTCACTCGACGCGGCTAAATTTGACGAGCAAACGCGGGAATACTTTGAGGGGCTTGACGAAGGATACCTAAGCGGCGAGTGCAACGTCGGCGAGGAGGAGTTTGAGCAGATCGCGGAGTTTTTAAATGATTGCGAAAATATCGTGATCGATAGCTCCTT
Organism: uncultured Campylobacter sp.; assembly: GCA_938046705.1. Next base: position 1,327 of record CALIWP010000285.1, read on the forward strand.
TTTAGCTCATGCTGACGCGAAAAATATATTCGAGTTTTTGCAAATGCTCGGTAAAAACGTCGTTTTGTCTGACGCAGAGCAGGGTGAGTTTAAAACGGACGGCAAGCTAACGCCGTTAAAAGAGCCTGAGAGCTTTGACGGAAGCGTCGTGTTTTTTATGGATGAGGCGGGCGGTTCAAATTTGAGCGATGAAACGAAAGAGCTAATCGGCTCGGCGTCGTTTGCTGCGGCCGCAAAGGTAAAAGACGGTGATATAGTGAGCGTGCAGGCTAATGGCACCGACGTTGTGGCTAAATTTAAGCTAGAGCCGCAGATGAAGGGCACGGTCGCGCTTTGTAGGGCGAAATTTAGCGGATACGCCTTTAAGCTGGTTAAAATCGTAAAAACGGCACAGTAGCTAGCAATTTGGCGGATAGATTTATCTGCCGAGGCGCGCTACACTAAATTTAATCTCAAAACTCGGCGTTATAACGTCAAATTTGACTCATAGAGCATGGTTTTTGGATGGAGGGGCGGGTAAAATTTGGCTGCCGAACTAAAAAAATTAGCCCGCCAACCGCGCTCTTTAAAATCAAAATTCTATCGGTATGCCAAAGTTAAATTTAGGCTAAATAAAATTTTATCCTAATGCGCGAAATTTGGTAAAAAAATCGCCTCAAAAGCGCGTAATATTCGCTTTTATAGCGCTTTTTAAACGAAAAAGGGTATAATGGCCGCATGAGAAAATATTTTTTACTTTTTTTACCGATTTTGGCGTTTTCTTTTAGCCTGAGCGTAAATTCGGGCGCAGAGGACGGCAGGCCCTACACCGTGATAAACATCAGCGACGAGAAGGAATTCGTCTGCAAAGAGGAGATCCTCGCCTACGACCGCAAGCTTTATTTTTGCGATCTTCCTGGCGGCACGCTACCGAAGGTCGACGATAAAATTTTAGCCCTGGCTGAAGTGAGATTTCGCGAGGAAAAAGGCGGCATGCGCGTCTATGTCGTACCGCGCGCGAGCTCTCGCCTGATCTCATCTAGCGAGCCTCTTTA
>CALIWP010000286.1 GCA_938046705.1 uncultured Campylobacter sp.
CATGGTAGAAGAGGGGCAAAGGACGCTATTTTTAAGAGGTGGCAAGGGCGGACTTGGAAATTTTCACTTTAAAAACTCTATCAACCAAGCCCCAGAGTACGCTCAAAAGGGCATGCCAGAAGAGAGTGTGGAAGTTAGACTCGAGCTAAAGCTGATAGCTGATGTGGGACTTGTTGGCTTTCCAAATGTTGGCAAATCAACCCTCATCTCAGCCGTCTCAAACGCCAAGCCACAGATCGCAAACTACGAGTTTACCACGCTTACGCCAAAGCTCGGACTTGTTGAGGTTGATGAGTTTAGCGGCTTTGTCATGGCTGACATCCCTGGTATCATTGAGGGAGCTAGCGACGGACGCGGTCTTGGCGTGCAGTTTCTAAAGCACATCGAGAGAAATAAAATTTTGCTTTTTATGATAGATAGTGCAAACTACAGAAGCATGAGCGAGCAGTTTAGCGTGCTAAAAGAGGAGGTCGCTAAATTTTCAAGCGTACTTGCTAGCAGGGACTATGCGATCGCTATCACCAGAGTCGATGCGGCTGAAAATTTAGATGAAAATATAAAAGAATTTATGAAAAATATAAATTTAGAGCCAAGACAAGATGGTAAATTTGTTTATAAACAAGACCTATACAGCTTTGACGCGAAAAAACCATACTTTGTCTTGCCGATCTCGTCAGCGACAAACGAGAACATCGATGAGCTTAAATTTGCACTGCTTGAGCTGCTAAAAAAGGAACTTTGAGTTGCGACTTTTTAGTGCTTTGAACATAGAAATTTAAGAACATAAAATGAAGAAAATTTTTTGCATTATGCTATTTTGTCTTGGTGTATATAGCTGTGATCCAGCGGATCCGGCGTATATGTTTTTGGATTACAATGATATAGATCGTGACGGCATGCTAAATTTAGATGAGTGGACGTCCTGCAAAGTGCCATCAGCGCTAAAAATAGCACCAGATCTATGCACTAGTGAGGAATTTAAGAGGCTGGATCTTGATCGTAGTGGCAAAGTTAGCATTAATGCGCTAGGAAGTTTGATATTTCAAAAGATTGACTGGCAAGAAGATCCATGTGCCTCTTGGCTGACTGGCAGTAAAAACGTAGATCAAAATAAAAGTCGTTGAAATTTAAAGGAAAGTGATGAATGTAGTTTTTATGGGGACGCCTGATTATGCCGTTAGGATACTTAGGCATCTAAAAGAAGCTGGCTTTAATATAAAAGCGGTCTTTACCCAGCCTGATAAGCCAGTTGGTAGAAAGCAAATTTTAACTCCAAGCGAGGTAAAAATTTACGCGCAAAACGAGCTAGCAGGAGTGCCTGTCCTTACTCCAAATACACTAAAAGATGAGGCAGTTATTGCCGAGCTAAAGGCATTTGAGCCTAAATTTATCGTGGTTGCCGCATACGGTAAAATTTTGCCGCAAGCCGTCCTTGATATCGCGCCTTGTATAAATCTGCACGCCTCGATCCTGCCTAAATACCGCGGCGCAAGCCCTATTCAAAGCGCACTACTAGCGGGCGAGAAGCGGACTGGCGTAACGGCGATGCTCATGGACGCTGGGCTTGACACTGGTGATATGCTTGATTTTGCCTACACGCCTTGCGAGGATAAAACGGCGGCGCAGCTGTTTGACGAACTCGGGGATCTGGCGGGTGAGCTTATCGTGCGAGTGCTGCAAAATTTTGCAAATTTAAAGCCGCTAAAGCAGGACGGCACGCAGGCCACGCACTGCAAAAAGATAAGCAAATCTGACGGGCTTTTTAGCTTTGAGCAGAGCGCGGAGCAGATTTATAATAAATTTCGCGCATTAACGCCATGGCCTGGGATCTATCTATCTAGCGGGCTAAAAATTTTAGATTTAGAAATCTTGCGCGAATCCTGCGGGCGTAAATTTGAACGCACAGGCGAAATTTTAAGCGCCGATAAGCTCGGCTTTTGCGTTTCTTGCGACGAGGGTGCGGTCAAGATTACAAAGGTACAAGAGCCGGGCAAAAAGCCGGTGGACGCTAGTGCGTATCTAAACGGCAAGCGGCTAAAGATCGGCGATCTGCTATGCTAAGCGGGATTTTAAATTCTCGCGTTTTGCGCCGCGCTTATGATGCTACGCGGAAATTTTATTTGCGCCGCGCTTTTGGCGTCGCGACGAAATTCTGTCTTGGGTATCGTCGCAATCGTGAAGCAAAATTTTGCCGCGCGGAATTTCGAAATGAAGCTCCAAAATCAAGGCTTTATAAAATTCTAAAACCTCGCTTCTATGCTCTAAAATTTTACGCTCGCAGGAGATTAAAATTCCGCCACCGCGGTTGTAGACTTTGCAGCGCTATACCGAACACGCACCATTTAAAATTCTATGATCGTGCCGCAGAATTTTTGCGAGACAGGGCTTTAAAATTTTATCGAAATGCTGCTGGGAAAATCCGCGTTGCCAAAGAGTTTAGCAAGATTGCAAAATTTCATCGCATAAAATTCCGCTACGCCGTAAAATTTTATCGTGCTAAATTTTATCTTATCGCAAAATTCTATCGCAGCGCGGAATTTAAACGTTTGCAATATTTCAAGGCGAGCCCTTCGTCTTACGCAAGGAGCGGGTTTTGCAGATAGAATTCGTAGAACAAATACCCTCTACGCAGGAGTTTTTGGTGGGCGCCGTGCACGAAGGCAGGATAACGCCGCCTTTTGCGATCGCCACAAATCGCCAAAGCGCCGGTATCGGCTCGCGCGGCAACGATTGGCAGAGCGTAAGCGGCAACCTCGCATTTTCGTTCTGTGTCGCGCAGAGCGATCTGCCTGCAGATGTGCCGCCTCAGTCGGCGAGCATATATTTTGCGATGATTATGCAGGAGCTTCTCGCATCGCTCGGTTCGCAGCTTTGGCTAAAATGGCCCAACGATTTTTATCTAGGCGAGCGCAAAATCGGCGGGGCGATGACGAATAAGATCAAAAATACCCTCGTCTGCGGCATCGGCATGAACCTACTCGGCGCGCCCGAATATGCGGGAATTTTAGA
>CALIWP010000287.1 GCA_938046705.1 uncultured Campylobacter sp.
ACTGCTGCGAGATGTACGGCTCGACGACGTTTTTGCAGCGGTAGCAGTAGCCGACTTGATTTTCGTAGTCTTCGATCTTCTCGACGTTTCCGAGCTTTTCTAGCTCTGCGACGATAGGGTCTCTGGCCTCTAGCCGCTCAAGCCCTTTAAACTGCGCACACTGCTCGTTTAGGATGCCTTTTTCGTCAAAAACGGTGATAAATTTTAGATCATGCCTTTTGCCAACCTCGTAGTCGTTGGTGTCGTGCGCAGGAGTAACCTTAACCAGGCCTGTACCAAACTCCATATCGACGTGTTCGTCGGCGATTATCTCGATCTTGCGACCGATTATCGGCAGGACGACTTTTTTGCCGATCAAATTTTTATAGCGCTCGTCTGCGGGATTTACCATTACCGCTGTGTCGCCGAAGTAGGTCTCAGGTCTAGTGGTTGCTACAATGACAAATTCGCTTGGCTTATCGGCAAAATAATATCTCAAATGATAAAGCTTGCCTTTGTTTTCCTTGTGCTCGACCTCGATGTCACTGAGCGCGCCGTCGTGCGTACACCAGTTTATCATATAGTTTTCGCGTACGATGAGGCCTTTTTCGTAGAGATTTACGAAAGCCTTTTTGACTGCTATCCTTAGCCCTTCATCCATCGTAAATCTTTGGCGCGACCATGCCGGAGAAACGCCTAGTTTACGCATCTGGTGAACGATCATACCGCCGCTTTTTTCTTTCCATTCCCAGACTTTTTCTACGAATTTTTCGCGTCCGAGCTCTTCTTTTTTGATACCCTGGGCTAGGAGCTGCTTTTCAACGACGTTTTGCGTGGCGATACCTGCGTGATCAAGGCCCGGCTGCCACAGCGTTTTGTAGCCGTCCATTCTCTTGTAGCGAGTCATTATGTCTTGCAATGTGAAGGTTAGCGCGTGCCCGATGTGAAGCGAGCCCGTTACGTTTGGAGGCGGCATCATGATGCAAAATTTACGGCCGTCTTTGCGGATGTTTTTGTTCGCGTCTATCTCGAAATATCCGCGTTCTTCCCAAATTTTATAAAATTTATCTTCTACTTCTTTTGCGTCGTAAAATTCCGCCATATTTTATCCTTAATAATTGTTTAAAAAATGTCGGATTTTACTACAAATTTGCTAATAGTATGTTTAAAATAGGTTGTTTTTAAGAATAGGCAAAGAAAGCGAAGCGGCTAAAAAACCGCTTCGCAAAGGATCATTTGACGATAAATTCGTGCTGAGCTAGATCGTAGTCGCTCATGCTCTCGTCGTACATATTTTCGGTGATGACCGCAGGTAGCATGCACTTACCGCTCATAACGACTCGAAGAGGCGTATAAAGCACGTGCGCATCCTTGCTGGCACTCAAACTATAAAAGCTCAAAACTCTGTCGTCCTCGATGTTTTGATGCTCGAGGGTTATGGTGTTTTTCGTAGCTTCAGTTCTTACGTTTGGTACGATATTTTCGTTTACTACCTCAAGGCAAGGGCTGATCGTTTCGTTTATCACGCCGTTTCTGATAAACTCATTCGTTTTTAGCGATAGCTTTGAGTAGATGATATCGTTTACCTTAAGTGCGTTGATATCGATCTCTTTGCCGTCTTTGCCGACGAAGGTTCTATAGATATCAAGCCCTTTCTTGTCAAATTTGTGATTTACGTCTAGCTTTTTATAGCCTGACGCGCTAACGCCTAGATAGACGGCTGCGCCGTTTTGGGGCACTATAGTGATCTCAGGCTTTTTAGGAGCGATGTTGATAGCTCCGCGACCGTCGAAATTTAGATCGTGTCCGTCGGCGATTAGCTTAAATTTGTTCTCGCTTGAGACGTCTTTGATATATGCTCTTAGCGCTCTTAGCGTAAATGCGCGCTCCTGCGTCGAATGTAGCTTATCTACGCGAGCGATCAGGTAGTCTGCTAGCTCGTCGCTAAATGCGTTTTTTTCAAAGTGATTGGCGTGCAAAAGTAACATAAAGGCCTTGTTTCTGATCTCTGAGCCAAAGTTATCTGCTAGCTCTTTTTCGCGGTCAAAGGTCGATTTGTTTAGTCCTTTTAGCACTTTTTCGCTCTCTTTATTTAGTCCCTCGTTTTTGAGGATCGCTGCCATCAAGTATCCGTCAAGCGCGCTGTTTTGGTATCTCTTTTGATCGTATAGAGCGTTTAGCTTTGATCTATCGAGTTTCTTTTGCGTGCTTAGGACGTAGGCTGCGTAAAGGGCTTGGAAGTTATCGTTGCTGCCAAATGCCTTTAGCCAGTCGATCGCTTTACTTTTTACGTGGCTATCTAGCGCAAAGCCTGATTTTTCAAGCGTAAATAGCATATCGATAGCGTAGATCGAAGCAAAGTTGTTCGTGTAGCCTAGCTGATTCCAGTAGCCGATGCTGCCGTCTATTTTTTGCATATTGATGACGTCTTGCAAGCCTGCTTCGACGAATCTTTTTCTATCGGCTTCTTTTGCCTTGGCTTCTTTAGAATCGTCTCCGCCAAGCACTAGGAAATTTAGCTCAAAAAGCTTACTTGAGCGTTGCTCGGAGCATCCGTAAGGGTAATTTACGAGCTTGTCGCTATTTGCGCTTAGTACGCCTTTGATAGAGCTTGAAGCGTCGATCCTGATGCGTTTAAACTCCTCGTCAAGCTTAAATGTCTTTTCCACGGTAGCCTGGAAATTTTTAGCGTAGGTACTAAGCGGATAGGCGTGGATGACGTCAAGCTTTTGCGAGTACGTATAGCCGTTTTTACCGTCGTTTGCGGTGAAATTTATATATGATTTACCCGTAGCGTTAGCATCGATGACGAAATTTAATTTCGCGTTTTCGTTAGGTTTTAGCTCGATGCTGTCAACTGCTAGCTGTGCGTTTAGGTTCGTATCTATGCTTAGGGCGACGGTTTTTGGCTCTTTAGTAGTGTTGATTACTCTTAGCGTGTAGTTTACCTGGTCGCCTTGGATCAAATACGCAGTTTGCGTCGGTTTTAGGATGATGTCGTCTTTTACCTTGACGGCATTTACGCTAAAGCCGAGCTTGTCGCCGATGACGCTAAGTACGGCCAAATTTATCTCGGAGTTAAAGTCGCTAGGTACCTCTACGTCAAAGTTTGCTACGCCGTCCGCACCCGCTTTTGCGGTTTGCATTTTGATGTAGGTTTTGACGTTTTTCTTATCGACAGGGCTGGCAAATTTAGCCATTCTCATCTCCATGAGAGCAGCTGCCGCGTCGCCGCCGAAGCTTAGTACTTTGCCGTCTTTTTTAAATCCGCTCAAATTTGCGTAGATGTCATAATCAAGCACGCCGTCGTTTAAAATTTTGTCAAAAAAGTCAAGCGGGCTCTTTAGCTTTTGATTTGTTACTTGTAGCACGCCTTCATCGACCGCAAATAGCGTAACCTCTGCATTTGGCTCAGTTTTTACGGTAGTTTTAAATTTGGAGTTTGACTTCACGACTTTTGGCGCTTCGATGCTGACGTTTGTCGCTCGGTATGATTTATCCGCTTTTGCATAGACTTTATCGTAGGTTCTAAACGGCAAGACATCGTTATCGGCTACGCGCATGATGGATGCAGTTACATAAAGTCCCTCAAAATCGAAGTCAAGGTCAAATTTGGCGTTTGCTACGTTGTTTTCTATATTTACGACTTTATACTTTTTGACGTTTTCTGACTCGACCGTGATGATGCCGATGCCGCTTTTTAGCACAGAGCTAACGTCTACGTTTAGCGAGTCGCCTTTTTTATAGACTTTTTGATTTAGCTTGATTTTAGCTTTAGCTAGCTCTTTTGTCGGTTGCAAAGTGCCGCCGTAGTCCCAGCCGCTAACGTAGATATCTAAATTTGCCGAGTGACCGCTTAGGATATCGGAAACCACGACTATGAAGTCGCCGCTTTGATTGAAATCATAAACGAATTCGTTACCGCTAAGAGTATCGCTAAAGACCTTTTCGTAGCGTTTGTTCCATTTTAGATAGCCTTCTTTGTCGTAGTTGTATTCCCAGATCGCTTTTTTGATCTCGACGGCTTTTTGCCTATCTTTTAGCTCCTCGTCTTTAAACGGATCGACGCTGACGAAATTTAGCGTTAGTTTGGAGTTTGCGTCGATGTAGGTGTCGTTTGCTCTGACGCCGACCATCACGTCAAAAGGATATACGCTAAAGTCGTTGCTAGCGCTCACGTTTTTGCCGTCGTCGTTAATGGTAAATACCGCGGTGCCTTTTAAAATGCTTGCGATTTTGCCTTTGTTTTGTAGCTTAAACGCAGTCGCACCTTTGCCCTCGTTGTCTAGAGTGACTGGTTTAGTAAACTGATCTAGGCCGTTTGCCGCGTATTCGCCGTTGCTAAATTTATACTCTTTAAATTTATCGTTTTTGTAATCTTGCTGATATAAATTTAACGCCACGTCGCCCTCTAGATTAGCCGCCGCTCCGCCAAAAAGGTAGTTGCTTTGTAGTTTTACGTCTATTAGATCGTCTAGAGCGTAAATTTGCTTATCTAGCTTAACTTCGTTTTTGATGCGTTGCGGAGTGAAGGACTCGACTGAAAAGTCGTAGCTATCGATGATTTTATTTGCAAAGATCACTTCAAATTTAAACGTTCCGGTTAGTCCTGAGTTTACCGGCTCGTCGAAATTTATCACGCCAAGCTCGGTGGTGTTTACGCCTTTATTTAGGATCACTTTGTTTTGCGGATCTCTGATTTTTAGCTTAACGGGCATGTTTGAGAGGCTCTTAAACAGCGCGTTTTTGATGATGATCTCGCCTTTTATGTTTTCCTGCGGGCGGATGATGTTGCTAGCAAAGTGCAAATACGCGCTATACGTTTCGCTTCTATCTTTGGCGTCTAAATTTGACTCCTCGTTTAGGCGTTTGTTTTGCGATAGGGCGATGAAGCTTTGCTCTTTACCTAGCGTTAAAACTGCGCTTGAGACGTCCTTGCCGATGTCTTTTTTGTTAAATTTAAACACGCCTTCGTCGTTTGTGATGCCGCTTGCGATGAGATTGTTTTTAGTGGAGTAAATTTTGACGTCCGCGTTTGCGACCACTTCGTTTTTACTCAAGCGGTTGGCAAATAAAAACACCTCGTCTTTTGAAACCTTCATGCTTAGGCCGATATCGGTTAGATAGACCGCTTTTTGTACGCTTTTATCTTTGTCGTAGTAGACCGTGACTAGATAAACTCCGTCGCCGCCCTCGGCAAAGTCAAGCTTGATCTTGCTTTTTTGCATTTCGTTTTGAGCGCCACCGATCTCGTAGTTTTTGCTAGCTACTTCCTCGGCGTAGTTATCCAAAGGAGTCTCGGTAAAATTTAAAAAGTATCTTAAATTTTGCTCTTTTAGCTTTTCGACGACGACTTTAGCGGTGTTTGTGTTTACGCTTTTTATGCCGATCTCGCCCAGGTTAGACATATACGTGCCGCTATCGGTAAACTCCAAAAACGGCTTTAGATCGCCAAAAGCGACGTTAAATGAGGAGTTTTCTCGTAGCATCGAGTAGTCGTCGCCAAAGCCCTTGTAGAAGGTGACTTTGTAGGTTGTCTGCGGTTTAAAGTCTTTACTGGTAATGTCGATATAGTAGTAGTAATACTCGCCGTCGGCGTCTTGGTGGCTAGTATACTCCATTTCGCCAACTTCAAAGCTATTTACGCCCTCGACCTTGATAAATTTTTTAATATTATCAGAATCTATCCAATCTTTAAGATAGAGTCTAGCCGCTAGTTTGCCGTTATCTAGGCTAATGCCTTCGACTTCGTTTAAAAACATAGTCTTGGCTTTTGGCTTATCGACGAAATTTTCATCGGGATTTGAGACTTTTTGCACGACCTCAAAACTATCGGCCAAATTTATACCCGAAGTATTTTTGAGGTTTTTAGAAACCGAAAATACTAAATTGTCGCCGCTTTCAAGTAACTTTATCTGAAAGCTTCTAGGCGTTTTGGCTACGATTTTATATTTGATGTTTTGCTTGGCCAAATTTTGCTTGTCGTAAATTTTAAAATTCGCGGCAAACTCATCCTCACTAACATTATCGTTAAATACCGCTAAAAAGGTATCTCCGGAGTACTCTATCATGTTTGATAGCACGAAGTCTCCGCCGTAAAATTTAACCTTACTCTCGCCCTTTTTGCACGAGTAGCTTATGCCTTTTGCAAGAGGCTTTTTAGGGTAAAAGAAAATCGAGTCTGATCCATACTCAAAGGCTCCCGTTATCTCGGGCGAACACTCGATTATTTTTTTGTGCGTGACCTTGCCGATGAGCGATTGCTCGCTTTGGGCGTATTTTACGCCAATGCTTACCGAGCCATCGTCTAACGCCCTGCTTGAACCGTCAAGCGTAAAGGCGCTCAAATTTGCTGCCAAGATGCAGCTTAGGCTTAAGCCGACTAGCTTTAAACGCATTAAAACCTCCTTATTTCGATATTGATTTCGCTTAAATTCGAATTTTCGTCCAGGCACCCGAGCTTATGTTTGCCTTGCGTTAAATTTAACGTATTTTCGCTCGCGTTGTTTACTTTTTCCCACTCGTTTTCGTCGATCTTGAGATATATCTCATCGCCGATATACGCGTAACATTTTAGCATAACTTTAGTTAAATTTTCATCGCTTAGCAGAATTTGATTATTTGACGGCGTTGCAACGAGAGGTTTATAGCTTTTAAATTTATAGTAACAAGGACTCTCTTTGATATCTTCTTGAGTAATCGCGCCGTTTTTGAGTAAAAATCCTACTTCGTCGCCCCTGATACTCTCGCAGATATCTTTGAGCGCTACGCCCTCTATCTGCCAGTCATCCTCTTCATCTCTACACTCTTTAAATTTAAACGCGTCAAGGCAGGTTTTTTTGCTCTCTATGCCGCCGGGCGCGCTCATGAAAGACAGTTTTTGCTTTTGAGCTAGCAGCTTAAAGACGTCAAAAACCGTGCGAGACGCGTCGCTAAATCCGCTTAAATTTTGCGTCTTTTTGCCGTTAAAGTTACCAAACCACACCGCGACCGTGTAGTCGTTATTTACGCCGATCGTATAGATATCGCGCGAGCCGTAGCTGGTGCCGGTTTTAAAGGCGATTTGAGGCGTGTCTTTTGCGTATTGCCACGCGACGCCTAGGTAGCTTCGGGAGGCCGAGGAGAGCATTTTTGAGGTTAGATACGCGCTTTGCGGGCTGATTAGCCGTCCGTAGCCTGGTAGCGTCTTGCCTGCGACTTCAAGAGGCTTTAGCTCGCCGCCGTTTGCGTAGATCGTGTAGAGGTGGGCTAAGCTTAGCAGGCTCATTTCCGCACTTCCAAGCGCGATACTATCGGCGTAAAATTCCTTTGAATAACTCACCAAATGCACGCGAGAAAGCAGCTCGTAAAGAGAGGTTTCGCCTAGTTTGTTGTTTAGGCTAACGGCCGGGATATTTAGGCTAAGCGCTAGCGCCTCGGTCGCTGAGATGATACCAAAAAACCTGCTGTCGTAGTTTTTAGGCACGTACTCTCCGAGGAAAATTTCTGTATCTATCATCTGGCTTTTTGGCGTGATGAAGCCCTCGTCGAGTCCTAGCGAAAATATAAACGGCTTTAGCGTCGAGCCCACGTTTCTACTCATCGTTACGCCGTCGTTTTGTCCCTGCGGAGCGTGCCAGTCGTGCGAGCCCACGTATGCCGCTACGCTCATATTTTTGTTGTCGATGATTATCCCCGCGGCGTTGTAGGCGTCTTTTGATTTTAGCGAGGTTGCCGTATTTTTTAGCGCGTTTTCGAGTAAAATTTGCAAATTTAGATCCAAATTTGAGTGCGTAACTCCGTTTTTTAGAGCTTGCGCTGCGTAGTGCCTGGCTTTATAAACGGCGTCGTAGCGTTTGTTTTTAAAAGGCTCCCTTTGCGCCCTTTGAAATGCGCTTTGATCTATCACGCCCGCTTTATAAAGCAGCTTTGCGACGCGGTTTTTTAGCGCGTTGATGTTTGATTTTTTATCCAAGCGGTTGGCGTTTGGATTTTTTGGGATCGTGCTTAAAAGCGCGCACTCGGCGATACTAAGCTCGCTTAAATCTTTACCGAAATAAAACCTCGCCGCAGCCGCCGCTCCCTCGATATTTCCGCCGTAGGGAGCGAGATTAAAGTAAAAATTTAAAATCTCGTCCTTGCTATAATGCCACTCTAGCTGAAGCGCGGTAAAGATCTCTTTAAATTTATTTGCGTAGGTGCGCTCCTCTCGCTTCATCATGCGCGCGACTTGCATCGTGATCGTGGAGGCTCCGATGCGGTTTTTATGCGTGAGGTTGTGCGCGGCCGCGCGGATCATGGCAAAGGGATTTACGCCGATGTGATAGTAGAAAAATTTGTCTTCAAACAAAAGAACGCTATCTTTTAGCGTCTGCGGGATGTTTTTAGCCTCAAATCTCCAAATTTCGTCGCTACTAGGCCGAAGGGCGACGATACGGCCGTTTTTATCAAAAAGTATGAACGAATTTTCCCGCTTTAGCGCTTTGACGTCGAGCGGATAGGCAAAGTCAAGCACCAAAAAAGCTACAAAGCAGAGCAGGGCGACTGCGGCGAAGTATTTGATAAATTTAGCTAAAACTCTTTTCATTTCGCGATTATATCGAATTTGCGCGTAAAATCTCGAAAGATTAAATTTATGATAATTGATATATAATTTCAAATACTAATTTAAGTAAAGGAGATGAAAACATGGAATATAGAATAGAAAAAGACACGATGGGCGAGGTGAAGGTTCCGAATGAGAAATATTGGGGAGCGCAAACGCAGCGCAGC
>CALIWP010000288.1 GCA_938046705.1 uncultured Campylobacter sp.
GCCACTTTTATTGCAAAAGTAGGATTTGTTACTGGGCTGGTAGCTGATTTAACAATAAATATATCTAAAAATAAAGATGGTAGTATAGTTTATATGATTTCTTCAATAACCACAAAAGATACTATAAAATATTATGCGTCTTATTGGGCAACTACGACTTTGGCGCTTGCGATTGCTGCTAGAGCAACATTGTTTTTGGGAACTGGTGTAATAGCAACAGGATTGACAGTAGTTGGAATAACAAGCTTATTTATAGTTGTATCATATGGCACAGATTATCTATTAAATAATTTAGAAGAAATTATTAATCAATTTATTGATCATTATACCAATAAAGAAATTGAACTCTGCACTCCTACCATCTACGGCAAAATAACCAAAGAGGAATTTATTCTCAAAGAAGTGGAAAGCAGCAACGGAAATTTTTGCAAAAAAATATTTCCTCTGTACGCAAGATATGTTCAAACTAGGGATTTAAGCAAAGTAGATATCAGCACGGTTTCAAATTCTGATTTTATCCAAAGAATTACGCTCGAAAGAAACAAAAATACACTTGCTATAAAAACAGCCTCCGAGGTAGGTAGCATAAAACAAGCTACCGAGATATTTGAGATTATAAATTCTATGTCTAACATCTCAACCGTCACCATCAACTCTCGCACCTACGACGTAAGAAATCTTTCAAATTTAGAGATAAGAAACGCAATCGATAAGATACCTCGGGCATTATTCTTACTTTCCAATACCCTAATAAGAACAGGTGAAGAGCTAGAATTTGGAGGTAAATGAATATATCAAGTAAAAAGCGGAATTATGGTAGATGGAAACGGCTTGCTAAAGGTAAAGACTTTGCTGACAGATGAATATATGGTATCTTTCCTGTAAAATAAAGTATTGGTAGAGTCAAAGATACTAGCTATAAATGAGCTAGACTACGTCCTGATGGGCGATAGAAATGCCTAAAAGCCACAATAGACGCAAATGTAGTGGCGATACTATAGTAGGAAGCAATAAAAAGATATACTAAAAAAAGGCGGAAATAGTTTAGATGTAGCAACGGTACAGATGCAAAAGAGTTCTATTGTGCTTTATTAAAGATAATAGGAGATCTTAGGACAGTGATGTAAGTTGTGGCTAAAATCTACTTAAATCGAATTGAGCATAATTTAAATACAGTTTATATTTTTGTTTTTGTCAATCTTAGAAAAGTGATGTAGGGGGTTGGAAATAAAATTTAAAAATTAAGCCCTAAAAAGGGCTTAAAAATTATAGTCCTTCAAAAGGATTAGTTACTACGTCGTCACGATCGACTACGTAAGGTATCAAAGCTGCTTGGCGAGCGCGTTTGATAGCCTTTTCGACCATCTCTTGGTATTTTTTAGAAGTGCCGGTTAGGCGTCTTGGCATGATTTTAAATCTCTCTGACAAGCAGTACTTCAAAAGCGAAGTGTCCTTGTAGTCGATAAAATCTATCTTTGCCTCTGTAAATTTGCAGTATTTGCGTGAATATTTTCTTTTTTCAGCCATCGTTTTTTCCTTAATTAAAATGGTATGGTTTCGTCGCCGTCATCGTATTTGTCGGCATCTATATCTATTTCTCGGACGTTATCGCCGTAGTATTCGTCTTTTGGCTGTTGCTTTTGTTGCTGCGGTTTATTAAAATTTTGCCTTTGCGCGCCGCCTTGAGCGTAGCTATTTTGCTGATTTTGTCCGCCTTGATAGCCGCCGCCGTAGCCGTTATTTTGGTAGCCGCCTTGCTGATAGCCTTGATTACTATTTTGACTATATCCGCCTTGCTGTTGTCCTCCGCCTAGCATCTCCATATTTTCCACGCTGATCGTGTGTTTGCTTCTATTTTGTCCGTTATTGTCCGTCCATTGGTCGAATTTTAAGCGACCCTCAACTAAAAGCTTTGAGCCTTTGGAAAGATATTGGTTTGCTATTTCCGCTTGTTTTCCGAAAAATGTTATGTCTATAAAGCACGTTTCTTCGCGTTTTTCGCCGTTTACGTTAAATTTTCTCGTCACGGCGATGGCGCTGTTGCCTATGGCTGCGCCCGCAGTCGTATATCTAAGCTCGATATCTCGTGTTAAATTTCCTACCAAAACGACTCTATTAAACATTTTTCGTCCTTATTCTTGCGCTGCCGGAGCTTCTTCTGCTTTGACTTTCGGTTCTTTTTTGTTTAGTTTGATGCCCTTGCTCATCTTTTCCCAAGCGGCAATCTCTTTTTTGTTTTCAAATTTGACCGTTAAGAATTTAATGATCTCTTCGGTAATTCTGATGATACGCTCGACTTCGGCGATAGCTTGAGTCGGTGCCTCGAAATACACGACGAAATAAGTTCCGCGCTCGTATTTTTTTACGGTATAGGCTAGTTTTCTAGTGCCCATAGACTGCACAGACGCGATATTTGCGCCGTTTTTGTTTAGGATTTCTTTAACGAAATCAACTTTTGCGCTTACTTCTTCTTCCGTCAAAGTAGGCTTCAAAATGAATAAAAGCTCGTAGTGCTTCATTGATTCTCCTTGTGGGTATTAAGCTCGCTTGCACGGTTGCAAACGGGCAAGGAAGTCTTTCGACAAGAGCTGATTTTATCTTTTTTTTACTTAATATTTGCTGTTTTTGCCGATAAGATTTTGTAGGCCCAGCACGCAGGAGAGCAGAAAAGTTTTTTTATCGAGGGTAGAGTTTGTCTTTAGCTCAAATTCTGCCAAATTTAATGCGGTAAAAATTTCCCTATACGCTTTTAAATTTAAAGCCAAGCACTGCCTTTTTAGTTCATTTGTGACGTTTGGCGGCGGTGTATAACCGAGCGTTTCTTTTATGTCGAATTTGCCCGTTATTTTGATACCTGCATGTAGTTTAAAGAGTCTAAAAAATGCGCGGTAAAGTGAGTTAATAAACAAAATTTCATTAAAATTTCCATCGTCCGCGCAGGAGAAAAAATCGACCCTGATATCTTTTAGCGCGATAAATTTATCAAAAAAATCATCAAAACTCACGCTTGAGAGCGAAAAAACTAAGCTTCTCACGATATTTTCGTTTATTGGCTCGTTTAGGGAGGCTAGTTTGTTTAGCTCACTTGCGGCTAGATATAAATTTTCATTATGTATGCGGTAGAGTTCAAAAAGCGCGTTTTTTGTAATATTCAGGTTCATTTTTGCAGCTTGTCTGCCGAGTAAATTTACTGCCTCTTCGGGCGAGCCGGGTTTAAAAAATCTCGCAAAATTTACCCCAAAAGCCTTTTGCGTATCAAAAACGGCTTTGGCGTCGGGCTCAAAAAGCTCAAAAATAAATACGCCGCCGTTTCTGCAACCATCTATCAGGATTTTTAGCTCTTTCGCGGGGATTTTTTTGTCGCTTTTTACGTGCAAAAGCGGGCTGTCGCCAAATAGCGAAGGCTCGCAAAGATGCGAGCGCGCAGCCTCAAAATCGTACTCGTCGTAGTAAAGACTCAAAATTTCAAAATCTTTAAATTTGGCTAAAATTTCCTTCGCAAAAAGCTCGATTTGGTATTCGTCCGCGCCGTAAAGCAAAAAATAATTTGGAAATTTAGCTGAATTTAGCGCGGCTTCAAGCTCTTTTCTATACATCGATTTTCTTTACGACTTTGCCGAAAATTTCAGCCGTCGCGATATTTACATCCGTGATTTCGACGATGACTTTTTGTAGCAAATTTACGCCGTACGCGCCCAAAAATATCCTAGCACCCTTTATCTCGTCGTCTAGTCTGGCGACAGCGACATTTTGATTTTCGCTGATATAGGCGTTAAAGCGCTGTCCGATGCGCTCTTTTGCCCAGCGCGCGAATTTTCTATCCATAAAGTCAAATGCTACCCTGTCGGCTTCGCGCTCGAGTTCGCTTAAATTTGAGCAAGTCGCTTCGATATTTAAAAGTAGGTAGTTAAAAAATTTCTCGTCGTTGCGCAGTTTGGCCTTTAAAAGGCGGTGTAGCGTGAGGTCGGAGTAGCGGCGGATCGGGCTCGTAAAGTGCGTGTAGCGCTCAAATCCCAGTCCGAAGTGGCCTAAATTTTGCGCGCCGTATTCGGCCTTTTTTTGCGATTTTATGATGAGTTTGTCGATCTCCTCGCGGTTGCCTACGGCGTCGGCCTTTGCCTGGATTTTGCGAACCAAATTTGCGATATCGCTTTCGTAAACAAAGTCAAAGCCTAGAGCGCCGAGGTCTTCGAGTAAAATTTGTATTTTTCGCAGATCCGGCGAGCCGTGATTTCTAAAAACGCCTTTGCCGATGCGTTTTGCCGCCGCGACGTTGGCTAGCAGCATGCAGTCCTCAACGAGTCTGTGCGAGTCAGTGTCTGTTTCAAATCTCGTAGAGGCAAGCCCGCCGCCCTCATCAAGGCTCATGCGAAGCTCCTGCGTCCTAAAGTCAAACGCGTTTTTCAGGCGTTTTTTGCGTAGGCGCGATGTGAGCGCGAAAAGAGGCTTTATCCAGCCGATTTCATCCTCGCGTTCGCCGCGTAAAATTTGATCGACCTCGTCGTAGTTAAAGCGTCTTTGTGAGACGATAACGGCTTCTAAGAGCTCTTCTTTTATAACTTCGCCCTCTTCGCCTAGCGTGATTTTGAAACAAAATGCAAGGCGCGCGGCATTTGGCTTGAGCGAGCAGATGTTTTCACTCAAATTTCGCGGTAGCATCGGTACGGCTTTGTGCGGAAAATATATAGAAAATCCGCGCGTTTTGGCCTCGGCGTCTATCGGAGAGTAGGGGGTGACGTATTCGCTCACATCGGCGATCGCGACGTAAATTTCGCGTTTTTTCTCGTCAAAATATATCGCGTCGTCAAAGTCCTTAGCATCTACGGGATCGATCGTGCAAAAAGCTAGCCCCCTTAAATCTACCCTTTGCGGATACATCGCGGCATCGACCTCGTCGCCCCATGCG
>CALIWP010000289.1 GCA_938046705.1 uncultured Campylobacter sp.
ATCTCTACTGTTTCTTACGGTGAAGAAAAACCAGCAGTATTAGGTCATGACGAAGCAGCTTACGCAAAAAACCGTCGTGCTGTATTAGCATACTAATTTTTGCTATTTCAAATAAAAAACCGGGTATTAGCTCGGTTTTTTATTTTTTGTTTTACTGTGTGCTTCTTAATTAGATGCATACATATTTTATTATTTTTATTTTGATGCATATTCAAGCGAATAAATAAAAAAATAAAATTTTTAAAATTTGCTCTTTTGCGGCGGAATTTTTATATCCGTAATCCCGTAAAAGCTCTAAAAATTTCATATAAAATTTATCAAAAGTGTGCATTCTGCCGCCGTTTCAGCCGATTAAAATTACTTTTTATTATAGTAAAAAAAGCTGATAATGCGATAAATTTAAGACCAATTCTCAAAAAAATGGAGATTTTGGCTAAGCGGTTATAAAGGTTATTTTGGCATAATTCCGCAAAAATTTTAAAAGGGAAGCCATGACGTACGACGAACTAGAGCTTGAGGCGGTTTTGCTAGAGGTTTTGGAAAACCGAGGCAATTTTGAATCGCTTGACGATGAAGAGCTTTTCGAACTTATCGAAGAGGTCGCAAAATATACCGACGGAGATTATGAAGAGGCGTTTGAGTATATGACTCAGTTTTCGCCGATTAATAAAAAAAGATTCGTCTCTCTTTATACGGTTTAGCCGCTAGGCCAAACCGATTTTCTGCTTAATCATTTAAAATATTTATTCAATACTTCTTTTAACGTTTTTGTATATCTTGAGTCTTTCGGAGAGTTGTTGTAGATATCTTCCATATCGTACATTCTATCGTAATAATCATACGTAGCCTGCTTGTCTACCACGACCAAAGACGTGTTAACGCTAACGCCTGCAAAAAGGCCTCTGCTTTTACCTCTTAGCGTAGCCCAAGCCGAAATTTCAGGTAGGTCGCTCATTACGCCGGCTTTTTCGCCGGCGGCTAGCACTACGGCATCGGCGCTAAGATCGATTTGACCTTTACCGTTTATTAGCCCAGCATACGACCTTCTTGATTTAAAAAGCACAACAAGGTCGGTTGATTTATAGCCGCCTTGTAGACCTATGCCACCGCCTTTAAAATTTATAAATATAGGACTACTCCATTCATTTTCGTCGTTTCTGCCGACGAATATACCGTCTCCAGTATGAGTCGTCACGACTAGCCCGCCGCTAACTACTTCAGGGATGACCATGATGCCTCTTATTTCGCTAGTATCTTTTAAATTTAGCAGTTTTCTAGAGCCCAAATCGTTTAAGATATCAAATGAAGTTCGTACTTTTTGATTTTGCGTAAAATCCGCATAAGCAAGCTGACCGAGCAAAAGCGCGCAAGCGGCAAGCTTTAAAAATATTTTCATTTTTGTTTCCTTTTTCGTAAAATTCACCCGCTATTATAGTATTTTTTTATTAAATTTAAAAATTATTCGTTAAATTTACGTAAAGGATGTAAATGAAAAAGATTATTTTAGCCGTTTTGATTTGTTTAAATTTGAGCGCAAAGGGGCAGGGCAGTGCGCCGAGCGAAACTCAGACGATCGTAAACGGCGACGTCGAGATAGTGCGGGTGGAGGCTAAATTTGCCGGAAATTTAAGCATCGATGGCAAGAAAATGCGCTGGCTTAGCGTACCCGGGGATGAAAATTTAAAATTTGCCATCGTTTCCGCGGGATACCGCCAAAAAGGCGAGATCAAGCTAATAAACGGGCTTAAAGGCGGCGATGAGACGATGGTTTTTAAGATCGTAGAGGGCGAATACAAAAAAGAAAAAATAACCGTCGAGGGCAGCAAGGTGACGCCTCCAAAAGAGGTACTAAAGCGTATCGAGGAGGAGCGCGAGGAGGCGAATAAAATCTATGCCACTGCTAACGTCGGGTTAAAATTTAACTCCAAATTTATCCTGCCGATGAGTTCTGCGATCACGAGCCCGTTCGGTACTGCGCGCGTATTTAACGGCGCCTTAAAGAGCTATCACGGGGGCACGGATTTTAGAGCGGCGGTCGGCACGTCTGTAATCGCAGCAAACGATGGCGTAGTCGTCATCGCAAAAGATCGCTACTATGCTGGCGGGTCTGTGGTTATAGACCACGGCGAGGGCATTTACACACAGTACTACCATCTAAGCGCGCTAAACGTCAAAGTCGGACAAAGCGTCAAAAAAGGCGATATCATCGCGCTTAGCGGCTCTAGTGGGCGAGTGAGCGGGCCGCACCTGCACTTTGGCGTGATCGCGGGCGGCGTACAGGTAAATCCGCTAAATTTCGTAAAAAAAATCAACGAAATTTTAAATTAACATTTTTTTCACGACTTTTCTTTAAACTTCGCTCATCTTTTTAAAGGAGAGAAAATGAAAAAAGTAGTTTTGATTAGTATGTTGGTTGCGGGCGGGCTTTTTGCCGCTTCGCTTGAAAATAGCACGAACGACGAGCTTTATAAAATGGTCGCAAACGCCGATGCTAAGACGCTTAGCGAGGTAGCGTTTGAGATAGACAAACGCGCTGGCAAGCTAAGATACGAGGCAAAAGAGGTTAAGCGCGGGCTAAAAGCTGAGATGGTAAAGAAAATGGATGCTATGAGCGTCGCCGATAGGCAAAATTTCATGCAGGATTTTCGCAAAAGCTACAATGACAAGGTTGGCTCGCTAAGCGTGGCGGAGGCTAAAAGGCTTGATATCGAGCTAAAAGATCACGACGACGATCTGCATAAGAAATTTAAGCACGATTTTAAGGGCGGATTTAAGCACGGCGGTAAAGGCATGATGGCGCAGGACTGTTCAAATGCCGGAGATTGCAATCAAACCGGCGGCTACAAAGGCCCAAAACAGCCGATGAAATAATAAAATTCGAGCTTCCTTTCTGGAGGCTCGAACTTATAAATTTATAAAATTTTACCTTCAAATTTAGATGAAATTTGATAAATTTACGCAGGATCTGTTTGCGGCTAAATTTGAGCGCATGTGGGTAAATTTAACGCAAATTTGAGATGTTTGGCGAAAAATTTAGCGCAAAGCTGCGCCGACAGACGTAATAAGATCAAGCGGATAAAACGCCGTAGAACGACAAAAGCAAACAAAAACGGAGCGAAAATGAGTAAAATTTTGATCGTCGAGGACGAAAATATGCTGCTTGAGATGATGTGCGCGTATTTGCAGGCTCAGGGCTATGAGACTGTGGGCGCGAAAAGCTACGACGATGCATTAAATTTGGCTTATGAAAGCAACTTCGATCTTTGGATATTTGACGTCAAGATCATCGGCGGCAGCGGCTTTGCGCTACTTCGGGAGCTGCGGAACGCAGGCAAAAGTACGCCTTGTATCTTTACGACCTCGCTAAATACGCTTGATGACGTGCAAACCGGCTTTACTAGCGGCTGCGACGACTACATCAAAAAGCCGTTTGAGCTAAAAGAGCTACATCTGCGCGTGCAAAATCTGCTAAAACGCACCTTCGTGCATAACAAAAACGAGCTGGTAAATCTGGGCGAAAATTTGGGCTTTGATATGAATCAGGGCTTGCTATTTCGTGACGGCAAGGCTGTCTCGATGCCTAAAAAGCAGTCCAGATTGCTCGCGCTTTTGCTAAAAAATCAGGATAAATTTTTAAGTAGAGACGAGATCTATTCTCAAATTTGGGACTACGACGAGAGTCCTAGCGAGCTTAGTTTGCGCGTTTATATCGCGGAGCTACGTAAAATTTTAGGCAAAGAGCGAATCGTGAGCGCATCAAAGCTAGGCTATAAATATGTTTAGGCTTTTTGCAGTCGCCATGAGGCAAAGAGTAGGGTGCGGTCCTAAAATTTCATCCAAATTTGCGCAAGATTTTTGCCATTTTAGGCTTCAAAATTTACGTCCGCAAGATAGCCGCAAATTTAATCCAAAAGGCGGTAAATGCCCTTGCTAAAACCTCTTAAAAAAGCCTTTGCAGCACTTTCAGACCGTCAAATTTTACCTATTTTTTTACTTTACTTCATCACGAGCGCCGCATTTTTGGTCTTTTTCGCGCAGATGTTTTACGAGCGCGAGAAGCATTTTATACTCGATCGCGACGTGTTTATCGTGCGAGATTTGCAGCATCACCTGCAAAATAAACTGCAAAAAAACGGCGAGATAGACGACGATGATTTCGACGACGTCGAGGCTTTTGCCGTAAATTTAAAAACGGGCGAGGAGATCGAGGATGATTTTGAGCCGCGCGAGGGCATGCCGCAAAGATACAAGGATGGGGCGAACTCGGTAGTGCAGTTTTACCTCAAAAATCGGCTCGGCGAGGAGGAGTACTATGTCGCAGTCAAGGTAGCAGATCCCGAGTTTGCGATTCTCACGCTAAAACTAAAGATAATATTTTTCTCGTTTATGATACTGCTTGCTATTTTAGTCATAGCTTATTTTATCATCCGTCTTTCGCTGCGTCCGCTTTACCGCCGCATCGACTTTTTAAACGGCTTTATCAGGGACACGACGCACGAGATAAACACGCCTCTTAGCGTCATTTTGATGAGTATCGAGATGTTTGAAACCGATCCGAAAAAATATCTAAACAACATAAAAACCGCCTCCAAAACGATCTCGACGCTATACGAGGATCTCACACTAGTAAAGCTTAGCGGCAACGAGGACGCCCTGGCGACGAGCTTTAGCCTAAGCGAGCTGGTGCGCGAGAGGATCGGGTATTTTGGGCTAAATTTGGAGCAAAAAAATATAAATTTAAGTACGCAAATCGCCGAAGTTCAGCTACGCTCATCCTATAAAAAAACGCGAAAAATCATCGACAATCTACTAAGTAACGCCATAAAATACTGCGACGAAAACGGCCGCGTAAGCGTAAATTTAACCCCTGGCGCGCTCGTGATCTCAAACAGCGGCGCAGGCATCGCGAAGGAAAATTTGCCGCGGATTTTTGATCTTTACACGCGGTTTGACGAGCGAAACGGCGGCTTTGGTATCGGGCTTCATATCGTTAAAACATTTTGCGAGGAGCTCGGGTTTAAAATCTCGTGCAAAAGCGGCGAGGGGCTCACGGAGTTTCGCGTGGAGTTTGGCGGGAGCGCGACGAAAATTTAAGGGGGCGGCGCAAGGTCGGTTTTTGAACCGTAAATTTAAGCCTGCTTTTGCGGCGTCGAATTTAGGCAGGTTTGATTTGCGGTTTTGCGAGATGAAATTTGGTTTTCGCATCGCCTAATCCGCATGATTCTTGAACTATCTTAATGCTTAATCTTTCCGCAACCGATGGCTTTAAATTTGGCGTAAAAGCAAGATAAATCCTGGTAAAATTTGCGATAAAACTATAAAGGAAAATAAGTATGGGCAAGCGGGACGAGGCGCTAAATTTAGCGCGAGATTTCGAACGCGACGGCTTTAGAGTGCCCGGTTTATACGAGCGGTTTTGGC
>CALIWP010000290.1 GCA_938046705.1 uncultured Campylobacter sp.
TTTTGTTTTTGGACAGGGGTTCGATCCCCCTCGCTTCCACCATTTTATACTTTTTAATCCCTTTCAATCTTTTTAAAAACCTTTATAAAAATACGATAAAAACAACTTTCGTTATATCTTATTAATTTAAATTGTTTTCAATGTTTTTAAGCCTTTTTAATTGCCTTTAAGGACTTTTTACGGATAATTTAAAGGATAAAATATTGTCCGCCAAAAAATGTCCGTAAAAAATCGTCGCTTGATTTTTAGGGGCTTGCGGACACTTAAAGGACAAAAATGCCAAAAATTAACCCTCCCTTGACGGACACGGCCATAAGGGCTTTAAAACCCAAAGATAAGACTTATAAAAAATCTGATGGGCAAAATTTGTTTATATTTATTGAGCCCGCGGGTCGTAAATTTTTTGCGCTTGAGTATAAGAGCCCACTTACATTAAAGATGCGCCGCATGGCCTTGGGAAATTATCCGCTTTTAACCTTGGCTAAAGCAAGGGAATTAAAAACAGAGCTTTTGCGTTTGGTAAAAGACGGCATTGATCCAATAGTCGCTAAAAATGGTGATGCGAGCCGAAATTTTGAACGGCTTGCGATGGAGTGGATAGATAAGAAAAGTAAAATCATCAAAGAAGTGACTACTCAAATTCAAATAAGAAACGTGCAGAAATATCTTTTTCCGTATCTTGGTAAAAGAGATATTTCGGGCATTTGTGCCACAGAGATAATTGAAATTTTGCGAAAAGTAGAGGATGGCGGCCGCCTAAGCGTCGTTAAAAAGCTGTTCCAGTTTTGCGCGCAGCTATGGAGATATGCGGTGGCTAACGGCAAGGCTCCACACAATATCATGTCTGACATCGATTTCAAATATACTTTCAAGGCTGAAAAGAAGCAAAATTACCCGAGCTTGACGAAGGATAGCGATCTTAGCGCGCTGGTTTTTGCCGTGAATGAATATAGCGGAGAATATAAAACTAAGGTAGCATTAAAACTCGGTCTTTATTCGGCAGCAAGGTCTTTTAATATTCGTGCGGCGCAATGGAGCGAGTTTGATTTCGATAAAGGACTTTGGAGCATAGACGCTAGTAAGATTAAGCAGGAGCGCAGAAATTTTAATCTTCCGATCTCTAGGCAGGTCAAAGCCTTGCTGCTTGAGTATCGTAAATTTGCGCCAGCTAACGACTATCTGTTTTTTAATAATTTCAGCAAAACTAAATATATGAGCGAAAATACTCTAAACGTTGCGCTTAGGCGTATGGGCTATACTAAAGACGAGATAGTTTTTCACGGATTTCGCTCAAGCTTTAGCACGATTTGTAACGAAAATACGCACATTCACGGCTACTCCGAGGCTATAATAGAAAAGTGTCTCGCACATAAAGACGCAAACTCGGTGCGTGCTGCATATAATAGGGCGGAAAATTTATCACAAATGCGAGGGCTTATGCAGTGGTGGGCGGATTATTTGGACGGCTTAATGGATTAAGCCGTCCGCGATCAGGTTTGTAGCCGCTCCACCTTACCTTCTACCTCCCGTTATTCTGCACGTTGCCGTTACCTATCTGGATATTGCCGCCGTTTATGATGATGACGTCTCTTTTGGCTTTATTTTTACGACGGGCGCGCTTGCGTCTTTTGCAAGGGCTATCCTTTTTAAAATATCTGCCGTAAATTTCAAGCAGTCCTAAAGGATTGAAGTGCTCTTTCGCATAGCCCGGGTAGAGAGCATCAAGATATAAAAGTTTATCTAAAACCTTATCCATATCGAAATTTCTGCCATAGACCTCTTTAAAAGAGAGCTCTAATTCTCGCAGCTGCGCTTCTTGCTTTTTGCTAAGCATCTCTACTTCCTCGCTAGGAAAAACCCGTCCGCCTATGCTTTTCATCGCTCATCCTTTAGATAAAGTTTATTTCCTTCGCTTTGCTCTTTTAGCTTTGACATAGCGGCGGAAAGCTTGTTTTGTAAGCAGGCAAGATCCGATTGCAAAAGCTCAAGCTCATGCCGCATAGCTATAGGCGCCTGCGCTTGTTCGATGCTTGCTTGCACCACGGCAGAGCTAAGACGGGCGATATATTCTTTTTGAGAGGCTATGGTCCCGTTAGCTAAGGCTAGCTCGCCTGCTAGATCCTCTATCTCGCCCCTTAGGCGAAAGACCTCGGACATATTAGAGATCGCTTCGTGTTTTACGTCCGTTAGCTCCTTATTAAGCGCCGATAGCTCGGCGCTGTTTATGCGAGCGAGAAAGCCCGTGCGAGAGGTGGTTTTGGTACGATATGAGGCTAGAGCATTTTTAGCCTTAGTAATCTCGCCTTTATAGTAAGCAAGCTTTTTGCTGTGCTTCTTGGCTTCAATCTCGGCATCTGCTTTAAGCTCAGAAATTTCGCCTTCTAGCCGTAGATTATGCTCGCGAGCTTCGGCGAAAGCCTGCGCCTGCCTTAAGATAGTCTTTTCGAGCTCCTGCTCCGCCCATAACCTAAAGCCCTTAGCCTTTTCGCTGCGGATAAACATCCCGAGCTTGATAATGCCGCGGAGCGTCCATTTGATGACAGGCTTGCGAAATTTATTTATCTCGATGACGAAATGGATATCCTCGACTATTTCGTCCGCGTGCAGTCGCTTATGCTCTCTGATGGCAGTCGTAGAAACACTGTAACGCTCCGCGACATACTCGGTAGAGAATGTTTGGAAATTTAAAATTTCAGCATGGGGGCTATCGTTCTTAAAAAGTGAGTTCATAGTAGAAATCCTTTCAAAAGTGATTTAAAATCATATTTTGATGGGATTATACTATTTTAAATAGTAGAAGTCAAGTGTTTTATTATTGTAAATAAGATTTTTTCAAAAAAAGTTTATTTACAATCAGAGCGACAGAATTTCTGTCTCTCTAAATTTCATCTAGCAGTTCCTTAAAAGCAGTTAGTTTAGCGATTTTCTCCTTTAAGTTTTTGTTTTCTATCATAAGTTCTAAAAGATATTGATAGGTCGGCGGCACTTCGCCCTTGGTTACCCATTGCGCGGGCGTGCCCGAATTTACCTTGATAATCTCCGCCAACTCCCTTTGGGTGATACCTAGCTCGGCACAAACTTTTTTAACGATATTTTCCTCCTTATAATTCGGATCGAAATGCCATTCTATGACGTATAAATCATTGCCTTTTTTGTCTTTAAATTCTAGATGATTGCCTCCCTCATGAAAGAAAACGTCATATTCCCCCTCTTTTTTTAGCTCTTCATTAATTTCAAGAATAAGCTCTTTTTCGTTTCCTCTTTTTATTTGTGTTTTTGGGAAAATTAGGTCTTTATATTTCCCTAAAACAAGTATCTTATGCCCGTCTCTCGGGTCGTATCCTATAAGTCTAGAATTTGGGTCGTTTATCATTAAATTTGGATTGTGCTCGTTTTGCGAAAGCCAATCATATATGCTATCCTCGTCATCCTCGTTGCATAGATTATCTATACAAAACTTTTTAAAGTTTTGATAAAAAGGCGTTATTGCTTTTAAGTTGTCGGGGTGCAACCATTTATAATTTCCTTTTGCATATTTTTTGCAAACTTGAATAAACTTCTTGCTGGTCATCATTATTCCTTTGTTTATTTGATTTAGCTGATTATATCAAAATAAGCCTTAAGCGCTTTTGCCCGCCTTATAGGCTCAATAAATATCACGAATGCTTATCTTTCTTTTTCATACGCCTATATCCGAGATAGCCTTCCGTAACGATCGTTCCCATGCCAAAACCCATTAAAAAATAAAAGATCCAAAGCACTTTTTCTCCTTAAATTTAGATATAATTCCGTATGGAATTTTTAGATATTTTAAAAAACATTTTCGGCTCCGAAATCGCGGCTTTTTGTCTCGGCGCTTGCGGTGGCTATTTGTTCGCAGTCAAATTCATACTGCCGCAAAGGATTAAGGATCTCTCTACTGAGACTTTTTCTAGAAATTGCCCTTTGGTAGAGTGCGCCTACGGAGGATATAAAAACGAGGTTAAAGTAACCGTCCGAGGCGAGAAAGTAATACATTGCGCCTGTCCTTTACTTTGACTATACCGAGCGATGCTGCCGTAAAACGCATGAACCTTGTCCGCTTATGATCTTTTAGCGCTTTTTGCCGCGCTTTTGATAAAGCCCTCTATACTGGCTCTCGTATATACTACTGTTTTTTTACCTAGTTTAAATTTTTCTATATAACCCTCTTTTACGTAACGCCAAAGAGTCGCATCACAGACTCCGCCTAAAAGCTCTTTTGCCTGCCTGGTTGTTAGATATTCTTGTCCTATCATTTTTCGATCCTTTTTAAAATTTTCCTTAACTGCTTTAAATTTAGCTCAAGCAGTCGTCTGTGGATTTGTTCTGCGAGCGCACTTTTTTTGTCGCGTTTTTCTGTAGAGCCGTCTATCTTGCGTAGAAGCTCGCGCTCTTTTTCTCGGTCGGGGCTACTCATTTTAATTTCCTTTAGCAATCATATTTAACTCCGGCGACTTTAAGATGAGATGCTTCTTCTGAGGAAATTTCGAATAAGTCGTCGGGATACCACCAATTAAAACCAAGCAATGCGCCATAATTCACTCCTTTATCGCATAAGCGAGTAATTACAAACCTGCCGTCCTTCGATAAATCACGCATATAAAATCCGCAATCAAAGCAAATTTCATAAATAAGCAGATCCCATCTGACGATGTATCCAGTATAAATTTCTACACTGTTTTTGTCTTTAAAACCGGCAAATTGTAATAGTTCAATATCTTTGAAACTCGCCTCAAAATTTACAGCCGTTTCTTTATCCCAAAGCGTAGCTTCTTTGTTTAGAAAGTCAACGCTTCGCACTTCGTAAATTCGTCCATCAGCTTTCAAGAGCGCTCTAAATTTAATCTCTCTCATTGTCATCTCCTCCTAAGCATAGTCTTTAACTCTCGTAAGGCGCATCAAAAAGGCGAGCTTTTTTGAACTCTCATAGGCTTGCGCAGATACAGCGGATATCCTTTTTTCCATATCCTCGATTTTTTCTTGCCACTTTTTGTTTTCGGATTTCAAGGTTTCTATCTTTTTTATGATCTTTTTCTTTTTCATTTGGACTTTCCTTTTAAATTTTGATGAAATTTCTCTCTGCGTAGGGCTTCGGCGTTGTGGATCTTATACCCTCTCGCGGTCGCGTAATCGATCTCTAACCCTATGCCTTTTGAGCCGGCTATCAAAGATATATCGCAGGTTTTGGCGCTAGGAATAAAAATCTCTCCGCACGTATCGATCTGCATAAAGTAAATTTTCATAATCTCGTCGTAGCTTCTATCCGCATACTGCACCGAGTTTGCGAGCACGGGCGAAAAGAGTTCTACGGCCAGCCCTTTGCTGTCAAAAAACTCGTCGGCTTCCTCCAGCGCCCTGATCGCTATACGTCTTGCTTCGCGCCTGCTAGCCACCGCCGTATATGGCGAGCAGATATAAATACGCGGTATGTATGTATGGCTACTCATGATTTTTTCTCAATACTAAGGCTGCAATGCCGGCGGTCGTCGTAAGGACGCCGCCTAAAACTACAATGATCCACAATGCAATTTCCATTTCCATATCTCTCTCCTTAAAATAAATTTTGTACCACTATGTATATGGCGATCATCAGGATCGCAAAGCCTGTGCTAATCGCCGCTTGCTTCAGATGACTCAATATCGATCGCGTCATCTTCCACCTCCAACGAAATCGCGCTAAATCGCGATAAAATTTCATCCGCGCTCACGGCGTCGCGCGGCATAAGCGCCATACGATCCAGCATCTTATCCTTACGGGTGGTGCTAAGCGTGGCAATAAATTTCATAGTCTCTCTCTCCTCTTTTGAAATAAACTCCCCATTTCGTTTCTTCTCTAAAATTTCGCGTGCCTCGCTCTCGAAAAATTGATATGAGCTAGCCATAAGCACGTCGTTTCGCTCAATATCTACCTTGGTGTTTTCCACGACCGTCTTAAGGCTTGAATTACGAAGCATATCTTTTACGGGTTTGTCTCTACTCATAGCTAGGGTTACTTCGTTTTGCAAGGCCTGCGCCCAGCCGAATTTCTTTTTCCATCTACCTATCGCGCTCATAGAGCTTTTCAATCCCATATCGTGAAGTTTTTTGGCCAAGGCTCGCTCAGATATAGGAGTAAAGTCATTCTCTAGGCTCGCGCTTTGGATATAGATGTCAAAGGCTTTTTGCTGAATTTCATTCATAACATCCATTATCGCGCCCTCTTTTTTGCTTCTGTCCCAGCTGTCCCACTATCGCCGAAAAATGCTGACCCGCTCAAAATCCCGTATAAAGAGCATTCTCGGTAAGGCTGTCCCTTTAAGATTGCAAATCGTGGGACAAGGGTTAATATCCTAAAAAACGTTGTTTGCTTCTTTAAGCTTTCTTTCTGTCCCATCATTTTCCCTATATAATCGGTAGAAAAAAATTTAAAAATCAAAGGCAAATTAAGTTTAAATTCAGTAA
>CALIWP010000291.1 GCA_938046705.1 uncultured Campylobacter sp.
AATGAGTTATAACGACAGAGCCTACATAAAGCTCCTTAGACCTGAACGACTGTATAAGTCTCAGTACATCAAGATCATAAGTTATTCCTATATCCGAACGGATCTTATGCTTTTCTATATCTTTGGCAGAGATAACTATAACAAGTTCCGCTTGAGATGAAAGCTGCATAAGCATTTTAAGTTTGGCATCAGGCTCAAAGCCCGGAAGTACTCTTGCTGCATGATTATCTTCTAATAACTTACCACCAACTTCAATATATAATTTACCTGGAAATAACTTTTTTCTTTCTAATATTTTTTCTTCCAGTACGCCTTTGTCGTCAAATTTATCTCTAGTGATGTCGCCTGTTTTTGAGGCGCTAGGAGTGTATTCTTCGGTTACTTTGTAGCCGTCTTTTTCGTAAATTTTATAGGCCGAGATCTTGTAGTCCTTGATCATATTTTCGCCGTTATAAAATTTACCGTCAGGCATATCGACTTTTATATCGGAGTTTTCGGGCTGAGCGTCTCTTTTGCCGAATTCTATCTTATAAGTAACGCCGCTAGTATCGTTTGTGTATTCCCAGGTAAAGGCCTTGCCGTCTTTTACGTCGATCGGTTTCATAGTTGCTTTACCCGTTAGTTCCTTGACTTCATACACGCCGTTAGCGTTATCATCCTTAGATACTATGTCTTTTACGGCTTCGTATTGCGCTTTTATTAAATTTATTTTTGTATTGTCGGTGCTATCTAGAGTCTTGATACTATCTACGTTGGATTTTATATAGTCAAAATTTTTAACGATATTTGCCGAAGTATCTTTTAATACAAATTTGTCGCCATTTGCTTTTTTATTTTTTAGAGCTATAAAGGTAGCGATATCTAACATAAAATCTTTACTATCGTCTATAAAAAATTTCTCTACCGAACTGCTTTGTATCAAATTTAGATGATCGCTCGTTGCGTTTTGCAGCCAAATTTTACCTTCGGAAATTTTATTTAGTAGCGTCGTAGTAGCTTTGCTGGCGTCTAGCGTAAAGCTACCGCTAAATTTGATAGATAGGACGTATTTTAAATTTGAGGCGATTTTATCTATATTATTTTGTATATTTCCGGCTTCGTCTTCTATGATAAACGATGTGTTTTTGTCGGTAATACTTGCAGCTTTTTTCAAAAACGTCTTAATGTTGGTTTTTTCGACGATAGGATCAGGGTCTGGTTTTGGTTCCGGTTTGGGATCTGGTTTTGGCTCCGGAGTAGGGACATAATCTTTATCGTAGTTTGGAAATTGACTTTTTATCTCGCTTTCGCTTTTTCCGGTTACTTGCGATATTACGGATATTTTATCGTTTTTACTTAGCGATTCGTCCAGTTTTGTGTCATCTAGCATCAAATTTGATTTGTTGTTTATGATAACGTTTTTTATATCCTGAGCGGAGGATGTCGCCGTTATAGCGTCGTTTATTTTTAAAAAAGAATTTAAAGCCGTTTTTATATCGCCGTCCGGTACGTCTTGTACGCTATCGGCTACGACGTTTGAGGCGATGATTTTGTTTATCAGCGTTTTGTGCGCGTCTCTAGTGGCGGCATCCGAGCTTTGTGCGTGGACCGGGTTTAGCGCCGCTTTTAAGATCTCGCTTACGACTTGACCTCCGTCGTTTGTATTATTTAGCATGTTTATCCAGCCTGCTTTTCCGCCAACGTCGGTATTTTCATCCTTGTTTAACAATGTTGCATAAATATGCTTGATGAAATTTTCGTTGCTCTCCAGGCTTTTGCCGAAAAACTCCTTCGACGCCGTCGTATCCAACATAAAATTTGCAACGTTGGATAAATTTAAATTTTTAGCGTTTGCCGATTTTAGCCAGGCTTCATTACCTGCACCTTCGCTAGATCTGCCAAATAGGGCAACATAAAGTCCTGAAATTTGTGACTTGGTTAAAGACATTTTCACACCTTTAAGTTGTATTTTTTAAATATACGTGTGGAATATTTAAAATTTTATTATTATATAGCATAAGTATAAAAATAAAGCTTAATATTTTATGAAATATCAGCTACAAAATATGGAACTTTAGGCGTGTAGCTTTTGTATTTTTATGCGTATTAAGTAATAAATTTTGAGTTTTTTAATTATCAAATATAGATAGATGAAATTTGTGTTAAAGCGGAGTTTTGAAAAAGGACGCGGAAGTAAAGCTCGTGGCTTCACTTCCCAAAAAGTTTCTTTATAGCGCCGAAAAAGCCGCCTGAGCTCTCGTTTTTATCGCTCTCTTTTTTATTTTTGTCTAGCTTCATCGCTTCGCTTATCTGCTGTGCCGCCGTATCGGCGTAGATAAACGCACCTTCGGGGTCGCAGTTAAAAAGATTTGAGTAGCACTCAGAATCATTTAAATCAATCGGGTTGGGTATAATCACGTCTGTCGCCTCAAGCAGCCCGTAGCCGTTTTCTACGCTAAATTCAACTGCGCTCAAAAACGCAGGCAAATTTTGCGCGTAAAAATCATCTATTTTTTTCTTGATATCGCCGCCTGCGTTGTAGTCCTGCCAAAATTTGGCCAAATTTGCCGCGCTTATAAATGCGCCAGACGAGTAGTTTCCGTCAAATTCGCCTGTAAATTTAGCTTTTATTTCAGGCGGTATGACGCCGCTTATATCGCTTAGATACCGCTTAAATTCTCCGTATTCGTCTGCCAAAAAGCCAAACGCCGTGCTGCGCGTGTAGAAGTATTTTCTAAAAAATCCCTGCACGGCGGCTAGTATGTAACCGTGTCCCGTCGAAAAGCTCTCGCCGTCCTTGGTTTCAAGCGCGGTTTTTAGGGTATCGATGTATTTTTGCGCGTAAAAATCCTCCATGCCGTACTCTTTTGCAAGCCTCTGGGCGACCGACCAGTCGCCCTCTCGCGCGCTT
>CALIWP010000292.1 GCA_938046705.1 uncultured Campylobacter sp.
CGTCCTGCCATCTCAAAGCTACTAGAGGTTAGTCCCGCCGCGCCCATATCCTGGATACCCACGACGTAGTCGGTTTTAAAGAGCTCCAAGCACGCCTCCATCAGCAGCTTTTCGGCAAACGGATCGCCCACTTGCACGGTCGGGCGCAGAGATTTGTTCGCGTCGTTAAAGCTATCGCTGGCCATTACCGCGCCTCCAAGCCCGTCGCGACCGGTCTTTGAGCCCACGTAGATCACGGGATTGCCGATACCTTCAGCCCTGCCGTAAAATATCTCGTCGCTCTTACAAAGCCCCAGCGCAAATGCGTTTACTAGGATGTTGCCGTTAAAACTAGGATCAAACGTCGTCTCGCCGCCGATAGTAGGGATGCCCATGCAGTTGCCGTAGTGAGCGATGCCCGCGACCGCGCCTTTTAGCAGATAGCGCTGTTTTCTCGCATTTTCGCTCTCGCCCCTCACCTCGCCGAATCGCAGCGAGTTCATATTTGCCACGACCCGCGCGCCCATCGTAAATACGTCGCGCAGTATCCCGCCAACGCCCGTCGCCGCGCCCTGAAAAGGCTCGATGAAACTTGGGTGGTTGTGGCTCTCCATCTTAAACACTGCCGCGACGCCGCCTCCGACGTCGATGACGCCCGCGTTCTCGCCTGGACCCTGGATCACCCACGGGGCTTTGGTCGGGAAGCCGTTTAGGTACTTTTTACTCGACTTGTAGCTGCAGTGCTCGCTCCACATCGCGGAAAATATCCCAAGCTCGAGCAAATTTGGCTCTCTACCTAGGATCTTTAGGATCTCTTCGTACTCTTGGTCGCTGATTTTGTGCGCTTTTACGGTAGCTTTGTCCATTTTTAGCCTTTAAAAAATTTTGGTTGATTTTACTTAAATTCGCATAAAAACTTGATAAACCAAAGGGACGAAAACGAGGTAAATTTGGCGAATAAAACAAGAGGCTAAATTTCATAAGGCAAGATAAAAATATTCTGTTTGTAGTTATCGATTCGGCTTCAAATTTGACCGAAAAATTGGCATTTTTGCGGTACGGGTCTTGGTGAGCGGCTCAAA
Source organism: uncultured Campylobacter sp. (assembly GCA_938046705.1). The sequence goes on from CALIWP010000292.1 coordinate 1,062, forward strand.
TTTTAGACAAATGCCAAATTTGAAGTAGCTGTGGAAAATTAAAAATTTAAGCATATTAGTACGCTAAATTTGACCTAAATTCGGCGGGCGATTACCCGCCGCAAACGCCTACTTGCTCGGCATGCTATGGTAGCAAAGTATGTTTAGCAGGATACGTCCTTGCTTTTTGACGTCTTGCTCGATGACGTCTTGTCTAAATTTAGCAGAGGTTGCCTGCTCTTTAGCTTCGGCTAGTTTGCTACTCAGCAGGTTAAATTTAAAGTCCAAATTTTTTATCTTAAAGCCCTTATTACCGACTATTTTCGCGTCGATCACGGTAGCGAAAAACTCGTCAGACGCGCCCACGTAGTAGTTCGTCACGCTTCTAGCGTTTATAGGTTCGCCGCTAAAAAACGCCTTACAAACGGGAGATTTTTGCGCGCTATAAATCACGCTCTCAAGGATCCCGCCGCCAAATTCGTAAAACTTAAATTTCTTTGAGTTTTGCAGCTTTTTTATCTCATCTTTATCGCTCAAATCTACATTTTTACCACTATCAAGATCAATCACTATTAGAGTTTTTACGCCGTTGCCGCTTGCGTAAACCCAGCCTAGATTTTGGCTCGCCGAGTCACTCTCGCCCGGCGATTTCACCTCGGCCCTACCCATGTAGTCACCAAATTTTTCCACGGTTTTGCCGCCGCTCGCCTCATAGACCGTAGTCTCGGTTATAAACCCGATCTGCTGTATACTAGCGTCGTTTTCCATATACGTACGCCGCGCTCTCTCGCCGCCCATCTCGCCTGTGATGGCCGCGCAACCGCAAAACGCTAATGCCATAGCGGCCGCTGTCGCCGCCTTAAAAATCATCGTGTTTTTCATTTTTGCTCTCTTTCTTTCGCGCCAAAAGCGCAAATTTGATTCAGCCTCAGCTCATACCCTCGCAACTCGTTTTGGATTTTTTCCTCAAATTTATGCGTTTTTTCGGCGGCTTCTTGCAGACCGTTCAAATTTGTAAAATTTTTTATCTGAGATTTTAAAAGTAGCGCGCCGCTTTTGGAGGAAATTTTTGCCTGCGTTATTACGGCCGTAAAATACCGTTTTTCTAAATTTTGCGTATCATAGTAGCTAGATGCTGATTTCACGCTCACATTACCGCCTTTTTGAAACGCCTCGCAAACCGAAATCGGCGCCTCAAAAACCGCTACAGTCGTCAAATTTGAGCTAAATTCGTAAAATTTGATCCGCCGAGCGCCACGAAGCCGGGTCGCGCTCGCTTCGTCTTTTAGATCAAACTCCGCCTCAGTATCGGCGTCTTTTAGCATAAACGCACTATCGCCGCTTTTATAGACGGCTCCGAGTCTAAAAGGCAGCCTGGCGCCGTCTGTTTTAGTGAGTGCAAAGCCTGCAGCCTCGCCGTCCTCAGGCTGAGTGCGAAAATCACGCGAGAAAAACGCCGTCAAAAAGGCGACCTCTCTAACGATGCCGTCAGTACCCAGATATCTCGTCCAGTTATCCTCCGGAACGCCGATATTTGAGATGTCGCGCTCTGCTTTGTTCGCGCTGCTAGTGATGCCGGCGCAACCATAAAAAGCCAGGGCCGCAATAGCCGCTAGAAATAAGTTTTTCATCTCGCGCTCGCGTTTAAATTTGATAAAAGCGATCAGTTTTTAGGCGCGGCGCAAACGATGTTTGATAGGATTCGCTCCTGTTTTTTAGCGTCGGCGTCTATGACTTTACTCCTAAATTCCGCAGATCGAGCCCGCGTTTGCGTGCTGGCTAGCTTGCCGTCGCTAACGAAAAATTTAAAGTCTAGATTTTTGATCTCGGCGCTTTTGCCTTTTTTCACTCCGATATCCATCAGGGTCGCGAAAAATTCGCTATTGTCGGGGTTTTCTTTATCGTAATAATTAGTAACGGCATGAGCTTTTACCGTCTTGCCCGCCGCAAAACTCTCACACACGGCGCCCGAGTCCGCGCTAAAAACTACGCTCTCCAATATGCCGCCGCCAAACTGATAAAACTTGACCTTTTTAGCCCCTCTTAGAGTCGCAAGCTCGTTTTTATCGCGCATATTTATGTACTGGTAGCCAAATTTTTCCTTATCGTTAAGCTCCAAGACTATAAACGAAACCCCGTTTTGCGCGTACATATCGCCAAGCTTCAGGTTTTGACCGTCTTTTTTTATGGGTGCCATACCGATGATATCGCCGTTTTTTTGCGCGTAAGTTGCGCTCAAATTTTCTGAGAAAAATGCGACATCGCCGACGGTGCCGTCATTTTCTAGATATTTGATCCAGTCCGGTTCAGGCGATACTACACTACTTGCTAGATGATCCTGTGAAGGCATGCAACCACCCAGTAATGCAGCTAGAACAGCTATAGATAAGATTTTTTTCATTATTTTTTCTTTTTTATAGAGTAAATTTCGTTATTTGCCGAGGCAAAAGTTGCTAAACATTTCGTCTAAAATTTCGCTTCTTTCAAACGGCTTCGTGATTGACGAGATTTGCTCTATTGCCATGTTTAGCTCGTAGGCAAAAAGCTCGAGCTCAGACCCCGCTAGCAAATTTAACGCTCTTTTTATCGCCTCGCTCGCCGCCTCGCAGCTTGAAATTTGACGGGTAGAATTTAATAATATCTCGCTCGTCTCTTGGGCGTCGAGATAGGTTTTTAGACTATTTACTATCTCGTCCGTTCCTTGCTTGGCGCAAATTTGTATCGCGCCCACTGGAGCGCTAAATTTAACGCCGAGGTCGCATTTATTTAGAACGTAAAAAATCTTTTTTTGCGAGTTTTTTAAAAGCTCCAGGATCTCGTTATCCTGCTCGTCGGCCTCCTGCGACGCATCAAAAACGGCCAAGATAACGTCGGCCTCCTCGATAGCTCGTAGCGAATACGAAATACCGATCTGCTCGATCTTACCCGCATTTTTGCGGATACCTGCCGTGTCTATGATGCGCACGAGATGAGTGCCGATTTTTAGGGCTTCTTCTATGCTGTCTCTAGTCGTACCTGCCTCGTCGCTGATGATCGCGCGCTCATAGGACAAAAGCGAGTTTAAGATCGAGCTTTTGCCGACGTTTGGCTTGCCGACTATCGCGATTTTAAAGCCCTCGAGCAACCCTTTTCTGCTCTGGCTTATAGCGACGATTTTATCTAGTTTGGAGCTGTTTTGTTTTAGCATTTGACTGATACTTTCTAGCAGATCAGCAGGCAGATCATCGTCGGCGTAGTCGATGCTAGTCTCCACAAATGCCAGAGTTTTTACGAGCTCAGAGCGGATTTCATCAGCAAATTTAGCCAGATCTCCTCTCATCGTGCGAGCAATGATTTTGACGCTATCCTCGCTTTTTGCGTTGATTAGCGAATTTATCGCCTCGATCTTGCTAAAATCCATCTTGCCGTTTATGAGAGCGCGCTTGCTAAACTCTCCTGCACGCGCGAGTCTGGCGCCGTTTTTTATAAGCTCGCCCAGGATCAAATTTGCCACCACTAGTCCGCCGTGGAGCTGAAACTCCACTACGTCCTCGCCCGTGAAGCTATGTGGGGCCTTAAAGTAAATAAGCAAGGCTTCGTCGATGAGCTCGCCTTCAGCGTAAATTTTAGTTAGAGTTGCATAACGCGGGACAAGAGAGGTGATTTTGGTGAGTTTTAGAGCTAGGCCAAGGGCGTCTGCGCCGCTTAGCCTAATGATGGAGATCGAGCCTACGCCGTGCGCGGTGGCGACGGCGGCTATGGTCTCGTTCATTTTTTGATAAAGTCGTTCACGACTACGAACTGCCCGTCGCTATTTGACTTTACGCTTACGTATTTGTCGGGGAATTTTTCGCGCAGTTTTTCAAGAGCGATCTTAACCAAAACGCCGTCTAATGACTTGGTTTTAGCCTTGCCCGTCTCCTCCACTCGCTCGATTATACCTTTAAGATACTGATCGATCGCTGCTTCTTGATTTTGCAAAAATTGCGCGATCTCAAGACGCACCGCAAGGCCGTATTTTGAGCTGATCCAGTTATAGAGCAGATACGAAATCGCCTTGTAGCGGTAGCCCTCCTTGCCGATGAGCAGCGCCGCATCCTCGCCGTCAAGCTCGACTATCACGGTCTCGTCGTCAAATTTACGCACGTCTATCTTGTTTATAGTAAAGAAATTTCCGCCAAAGAGCTTTTCTACGCCCTGCTTTATCTCAGGCAGGACTTTGTCAATGTCGGCTTTTGGTTTTTGATCTTTTTGTTTTTGAGCCTGCACTCGATCAGCTCGGGAGTCTTGTTTTTCTTTTTTAGCTAAATTTGGCACGGCTTGCGTCAAATTTACATCGCCGACAGATGCCTGCGAGCCTAAATTTTCGCCAGCTGCGGTTTTTTCATCGCCTTCGTAAAAGTCGTTTTTATTAAAGGTATCGATGATCGAGTGATCAAGGATGTTTTTGCTGCTATCTTTTTTAGGTTGTTCTTTTTTGTGCTGCTCTTTTTCTTTTACTTGAGGCTCTTTTTGCGGTTGTGCTTCTTCAACTTTAGGCTCGTTTGCCGCGCTCGTTTCATTTTGCTTTGCCGCATGGTTTTTGTGATGTTCGTGGCGATTTTTATGATTTTTTTTCTTTTCGCTTTTATGATTTTGCTCTTCGCCAGAGTTCTCTTTTTTCTTAAATTCCTTCTTTTTTTCGCCGCCGTTTTCTTTATGGGCGTTTTCGCGGGCGGCTTGAGGGGCTTTTTTTGCTTCCTTATGCGCACCCTCTTTTACGGCTTCAATGATCGCCGTTTTTTTGAAAAATCCCAAAAAACCGGCGCTCGGGTTTTGTAAAATTTTGATATCAAGCTCCGTGACTGAGCAGTTTAGCTCCTCGGCGGCCTTTTGAAAAGCCTCTTGTAAATTTTCATAAGTTGTACT